>CADAHK010000006.1:13868-33284 GCA_902787725.1 uncultured Eubacteriales bacterium
TTGTTTACTATGTCGTGGTATATCTCCGAAACGCCCGCGGACAGCTCGCCCAGTATGCGGTTCACCTCGGCCTTCTCATCGAGCTCAAGCTGTCTGAGCTCATTGTTCATGTTGACGATGGCCTGCGGCTCTATGAAAACAGTAGCGCCGCTTCCGCTCTGGTCGTGTATTATTCCCGGAACGCGTCCTCTGTGTTCCTGCTTAACGGGAATCACGTAGCGTCCGTTTCTTATCGTCACTATGGCGTCCTGCAGTATGGTCCTCTCGGAGTTGAGGATATGGTTTATCTTGGCTTTGACCGCGTCGTTCTGCCTTACTATGGCTCTCCTGATCGTGCGCAGCTGCGTCGAGGCGTTGTCGGACATCTCGTCTTCCGAGACGATGCAGCGGTCTATTTCCGCTGCAAAGGCCTTATGCACCGCCATTACCTCCACTATGGACTCGATAAGCGGCAGCTCCGGCACGTCATCTCCTTTCAGGAAAGTAACCGTCCTCTCGGCCGCCTTCATGTTGTACAGGATCTGAAGAAGCTGCGCCATGGTGAGAACGCCTCCCTTGCGCGTAAAACCTGCAAGTCCCGCAACATCATAAAAACCACCGACCGGCAAAGGTCCCTTGGCAGAGATGAGCTTCACCGCTTCTGTGGTTTCTTCCTGTTTTTCCTTTATCTGACGCGCGTCACAGACAGGCTCAAGCTCCGATATGACTTTTCGCGTCATTTCGGAGCTTGCCCGGTCTTTTAGCATTTCAATGATCTTATCGTATTCTAAAACGTGTAAGGTCTTTTCTTTCATTTAGAATCCGCCGGTACCGTTCTTGTATTTATCCAGTTCCTTCTTGAGCTGGAGATTCTCCATCTGAAGATCGAAGAAGCTGCTTTCGAGCTCTCTGCACTTGCCTTCGACTTCCTTGATCACGTCTTCCATTCCGCTCTGGATCTGGGCTTTTGACTCCTCTGCAGCGTCCTTGAGTCTGTCGATCTCAGCGTCCTTGTCGCGGAGCTCCTGCATGAGAGCGTCTTTCTGAGCTACGATAGCCTGAGTTTCCTCCTTGTACTCAGAAAAGGACTTCTTCGTCTCGTCCCAGAGCTGTACATAGTGCTGGGCGTCCTTTTCAAGCTGGATGTTCATGCTCTTGAGCTCGTCCATCTCCTTGGCGCTCATTGCCTGTTCGCTGGCGATGTTTATCGCTGCGAGAATGGCGATATTCTGAGGGGAAGCGCCTGCGGATTTTGCCGCGTCTGCGATTTCGTACATCTTGGCGTCCACGCGGGCAGCATGGCTGATGATGTCTTCCTTAGGAAGATCGCCTGAAATGGTGTACTCCTGTCCGTAGATCTTTACGTTTACTTTGTTGTTTTCCATGATGAATTCTCCTCAAACAGATATAACTTACATGTCTCTCAGAACAGCGTTCAGCTTCTCCTTAAGGGTCTGCAGAACGTTTTCGTGTACATCTGATACTTCCTTGTCGGTCAGAGTCTTGTTTCTGTCTCTGTATACCAGGGTGAACGCGACGCTCTTCTTGCCGTCCTCGACCTGTTTGCCTCTGTAGACGTCGAACAGGCGGACGCTTTCGAGTATCTGTCCTCCCTTCTGTCTGATGACATCCTCTATGTTTCCGACTTCCATCGCCTCATCCACGAGCAGAGCGATGTCTCTCGATGTGGACGGATACTTAGGAAGCGGTTCATATACTATTTCGGTATTGGCCTTGCGCTCGATGGCTCCGAACATGAGCTCGCAGCAGTATACTCTGACGCCTTCAAGTCCAAAGGCAGCCGCCGCGTCAGGATGTACCTCACCCATGATTCCAAGCTCTTCGTATTCTTCTCCCGCGGCCTTCATGGCGTCTGACGCCTCCACGAGTACTCTGGCGCATCTTCCCGGATGGTATACTCCGTACTCTGACTCGGATACAAATGAGAGTTTTCTGATGCCCATGGTATCCAGCAGTTCCTCTATAACACCCTTGAGAGTGAAGAAATCGCATCCCTTGCCGTACATTCCTATGCAGAGGGAATAATCCTCGTCAGGCAGCTTTTCAGGGCTTATAGGGTTATCCATGAAGGTGTTTCCTATCTCGAACGCCTTGACCTTCTCGTTGTTCCTGGAGTAGTTTCTTCCCAGCACTTCCAGCATGTTCGGCGTAAGAACCGTTCTCATTACTGAAGTATCCTCTCCCAGAGGATTTATGATCTTTACGAAAGCTCTCTCCCATGAATCCTCGCCTATGCCGATTTTATCCACGCCTGAAGGGCTTACGAAGGAGTAAGTCTGGATCTCATTGAGTCCCATGCCGCAGAGTGCCTCCCTGGCCATGTCTCTGAGATGTCTGGCGTATGGCATTCCCGCCTCTGTGTTGCCCTTAGGAAGGGTTACAGGCAGTTTGTCGTAGCCGTACATTCTGGCTATTTCTTCGATGTAGTCTTCCTCTTCAAGGAGGTCCTGACGGATTGTAGGCGGAGTTACTGTCATGATATCGCCCTCGCCTTCGACCTTGATCTCAAGGCCCTCCAGCATGGCCGTCATCTCTTCCCTGGTCAGTTCAATTCCGAGCACGTAGTTGATTCTGCTGACTCTTACGTCCAGAGTCTTAGCCTTTTCAGGGTTCGGATAGCAGTCTACCTTGCCTTTGCATACCTTTCCTGACCCCGTCATCTCGACGAGTCTGCAGAATCTGTCCGCGGCCGCTTCCGACAGGTTCGGGTCAATACCCTTCTCGAATCTGGCAGAAGCTTCTGTTCTCAGCCCCAGCTTCTTTGATGTATTTCTGATGCTGCTTCCGAGGAAGTTCGCTGATTCCAGGATTACCGTCTTCGTATCGTCCTCGATTTCTGAATTGAGTCCGCCCATGACGCCCGCGATGCCGATGCTGCGCTCCGCGTCCTTGATCATGAGCATGTCGCCCTCGAGGGTTCTCTCATTTTCGTCCAGGGTAACGAACTTCTCGCCCGGCTGAGCGTTCTCGACCACTATCTTGTTTCCGTGCACCTCCTTGATATCAAAGGCGTGCATCGGCTGTCCGTACTCGAGCATTACGAAGTTGGTGAAGTCTACTATGTTGTTTATAGGTCTCATGCCCGCGAACATGAGGCGCTTCTGGAGCCACCAAGGTGACTGCTTGACTACTACGTCTGTAATGATTCTCGCCACGTAGCGCTTGCAGCTCTCAGAGTTCTTTATTTCAACGGAAACGTAGTCTTCTGACGCTCCGTCTCCGTTTTCATTCTGTATCGCTGTATCCGGATAGCTGAAGGACTTCCCGAAGGTCGCCGCGGCCTCTCTGGCCATTCCCACCTGCGCCAGGCAGTCAGGTCTGTTCGGGGTTATTTCAAAGTCAACAACGGCCTGCTTCAGCTCGAGAGCTTCGACGAAGTCCTGCCCGACCTTGTCTTCTATGCCGTCGTACACTTCAGGATCCAGAATCCATATTCCTTCTCTGTGAGCGATAGGAACGACCTTGTCCTCAAATCCCAGCTCACCGCACGAACAGAGCATTCCATAGGAAACGACGCCTCTCAGCTCTCCTTTTTCTATGTCCACTCCGCCTTCCTGCTTCGGCTGTCCGTGAAGAGGTCCCGGAATGTGGCTTCCCGAAAGCGCTACAGGAACATACGCGCCCTCAAACACGTTAGGCGCTCCCGTAACGATCTGCAGAAGACCGTTCTCGTCTTTTCCGTCAGCCTCGAAGCCGCCTATGTCTATCCTGCAGATGACGAGCTTGTCAGCCTTAGGATGCGGTTCAATCTTGTCTATCCTTCCTACAACGACGTTCCTGACATCGTCGCAGAACCAGTCGCACGTCTCCAGGTTCGATCCGGACATTATCATCCTGTCGCAGAACTCGTCGACGTCAACGTCGCTCAGGTCTATATAGTCATTTATCCATTCAACTGGTACTAACATTTCTTTCTCCTTGCCTATTTGAACTGTTCGATGAATCTCATGTCGTTTTCATAAAACAGTCTTATGTCATCTACTCCGTATTTCAGCATGGCTACTCTTTCAACGCCGAGTCCGAAGGCAAAACCCGTATATTTCTCAGTATCGAGTCCTCCTACCTTCAGTACGTTCGGGTGAACCATGCCGCATCCGAGTATTTCGATCCATCCGGAACCCTTGCAGACTCTGCAGCCTTTGCCTCCGCACTTGAAGCATGATACGTCCACTTCAGCGCTCGGTTCCGTGAACGGGAAGTGATGAGGTCTGAACTTGGTCTTTGTCTCAGGTCCGAACATCTGCTTGGCGAATCTGTCAAGCGTGCCCTTGAGGTCGGCCATTGTTATTCCTTCATCGACTACCAGTCCCTCTATCTGGTGGAACATAGGCGAATGAGTTGCGTCCGGTGTATCGCATCTGAAGCATCTGCCCGGTGATATGACCTTGATCGGCGGCTTCTGCTTCAGAAGTGTTCTTACCTGTACCGGCGAAGTCTGTGTCCTGAGCAGAACATCCTCTGTGATGTAGAATGTATCTGTCATGTCTCTTGCCGGGTGGTCCGGGCTTGCGTTGAGAGCGTCAAAGTTATTGAATACGGTCTCTACCTCAGGACCCTCAACGATGGAGAATCCCATGTTCATGAAGACATTTGATATCTCCTCCATGGTAATCGTCAGAGGGTGCTTGACGCCGAGCTTTGGCCTTACGCCGGGCTCTGTAACGTCAATTCTCTCAGCCCTGAAACGCGCGGATTTAGCCGCCGCTTCCACAGCGTCGAACTTTTCCTCGAGCATGGCCTCAATTCTTCCTCTGACTGAATTGGCCATCTGTCCGGTGGTCTTTCTTTCCTCAGGACTGAGTTTTCCCATGCCTCTCAGTATCTGCGTCAGTTCTCCCTTCTTGCCCAGAAGTTTTACCCTGACTTCTTCTGTCTGTGCCCTGTCCTGTGCCTTTTCAAGCTGGGTCTTCGCTTCTTCCATAATTCTGTTTAACTGATCCTGCATTACTTTACCTTTCCTGCGGCGCGTCTCTGGCGCACAGCCTCATACATAAGTATGCCCGCCGCCGCTGCCGCGTTCAATGATTCTATTTCACCCTCCATGGGGATTTTTACAAGTGTGTCCGCCGCTTCCCTGAATTCATCGCTTATCCCGCTGCCCTCATTGCCTATGACGAGAGCGATGTCCCCTGTCATGTCGGCCTGGGTGTATTCTGCCGAGTCTTCGAGGCTGCTGGCGATGATCCTTATTCCGTGCTCCGCGCAGAGCCCGATGGCGTCCGCGGCGCTCATTCCTTCAAAAACATTAACTCTGAGCAGTGAACCTGCCGCTGCTCTGGCTGTCTTTGGTGAATATATGTCTCCTGTTCCTTTTATGGCTATCAGAGTGTCGAAGCCCGCGGCCTCAGCAGTTCTGATTATTGTCCCTATGTTACCGGGATCCTGCAGTCTGTCCAGTATTACAGCCGGCGTCTTAAGACGCGGATCCGGCTTTCCGGCAACCGCTACGATGCCCTGTGAGTTTTCGGTATCCGACAGCCTGTCAAAGAGTCCGTCCGCCAGAAGCGACAGCCTGATGCTCTTTGCTTCTTCCGCGCACAATTCAACAAGCCCGCGGATTCCGGGACTGTCTGCCGCGCTCTCTCTGATAAACACCGTTTCAATGCGGTTTCCCGCCACGACAGCATCCGTAACAGGCCTTGGTCCTTCTAGAAGGAACATGCCTGTCTGATCCCTGTATTTCTTTCTCAGAAGTCTGAGCGCATCCCTGTACGCAGGGTTGTCTTTTGATTTAATAGTTTTCATCAGAAGATTCCGGCCGTCTCATAAAAAATCAGTAGCCGGCGCTGGACCGGCTACCAACTGATTTTTTTACTGTTTCTTCAGGAAGTCCGGAATGGCAATTCCTTCAACGTCGAAATCTATTGTACTTCTTACCGGCGGTTCTGTACCTTCAAGCGGTTTTGGCGGTTCTTCTGCTTTCTCTGCAGCAGGTCTTGCCGCTTCTCTGTTGCCCTCGAAACCGGCAGCTATTACTGTTACTGCGATCTCGTCCTGCATCTCTTCCTTGATGGATGTACCGAGAATGATGATCGCGTTCGGATCTGCCTCTTCGTCGATCTGTGAAGCGACTCTGTCGACATCCAGCATAGTCAGGTTCATGCCGCCTGTGATGTTGATGAGTACTGCCTTGGCTCCGCTGATTTCAGTCTCAAGCAGCGGGCTGTTCACAGCGCCCTTTACAGCATCGTCCAGTTTGTTCTCTCCAACGCCGTGGCCTACTCCCATGTGTACAACGCCTCTGTCCTTCATGATCGTCGTAACGTCCGCGAAGTCCAGATTGATCAGAGCGTCGTCTACGATGATATCCGATATGGACTGTACGCCCAGCTTCAGTACATCGTCCGCCATTGCAAAGGCATCCAGGAGTGATGTCTGCTCCTCAACTGTTTCGAGCAGCTTGTCGTTCGGGATAACTACAAGGGAGTCCACGTATTTCTTGAGGAATTTGATTCCCAGTTCAGCGTGTTCGCCTCTCTTCTTTCCCTCGAATCTGAAAGGCTTGGTTACAACGCCGACTGTCAGGATTCCCATGTCCTTAGCTATCTTTGCGATGATCGGGGCTGCTCCGGTACCTGTTCCGCCGCCCATGCCGCATGTAATGAATACCATGTCGGCTCCGGTTACGAACTTCTCAAGGTCTTCCAGGTTTTCCTCAGCCGATTTCTGTCCGACTTCAGGGTTTCCTCCTGCTCCGAGTCCCTTGGTCAGCTTCTCGCCGATCTGTATCTTAGTCTCTGCCCTGTTTTTCTGGAGAGCCTGTTTATCTGTGTTTACCGCGATGAACGTAACACCCTTCATTCCGGACTCAATCATCCTGTTGATCGCGTTACAGCCACCGCCGCCTACACCGATTACTTTTATCTCCTGTAATGTATTGTCATTCATTTCAAATTGTAGCATCGAGGGTACCTCCAATTATTGTAGTTATATCTGACGAAAGTATATCACAGTTTTATTTTGGCGTAAAGAAACAATAATCATTACTGTACACATTTACAGTGCCCTCTTCAGTGCCTTTCTGATAGAGGTCGTAGATGACTTTTTTGAGTGTTCCTGAGCTAATTGCCGACATCAAATCGTCGTATCTGCCGGAGCACTTAAGCTCATCGTAAACGTATGCTTCTGTCTTCGCGCCGTTGAAAACAACCTTCTTGAAGTACAGGTCGCTCTCATCCATGGCTATGAGAAGATCAAGGGTTTTCTCGAGCCCGTTTGTCTCTTTGACCCTGATGGTTTCCTGCTTCTCTGCCTCGGTTACGGTTACGCCTTCAATCAGCGTTGCCTTTTGCTCTTCCTTGCTTATGTCAAGCACCATGCCTTCGGAATCTGTTATCACGAACCTGTCGTCCATTCGGAACTGAGCGAGCAGGCTGCGCTCCTTGACGATGATTTCAACCTTGTCAGGCAGCTTCCTGTTTACATTGACATCATCTATGTACAGATTCTTCTTGATTCTGTGCTGAACAATGAACGGATGGACATCAAAAACACTGCCTCCCGTCTCAATTCCCGACTGCTTGATTATCTCCTCATCAGTAATGTTTTCATTGCCTACAACGGCTATGCCGTCGACATTGAAATAGTCCAGATGAGCGCACAAAACAGCCGCGACGATGAGAACCGCCGCAATCACGATGCGCAGGAGGTAGTTCTTCTTACGGTGCTTCTTTCTCGGTTTTTGCCCCTGTTCCGGAGTCTGAACAGGTTCTGTATGCTCAGTCAATCTTAATCTCCTCCAGAATCTTGTCGCATATTATCTCAGTGGCCCTGTCAGGTCCGCACCCGCGGCTGGCCTCAGCCATGCGGCTCAGTGTTTCAGGGTCATCTTTAAGTCTCAGTATCTCGTCCGTCAGCTTGTCATCATCGAGATTTTTCTCCTCGATGATGATCGCTCCGCCCGATTCTGCAACGGCCAGCGCGTTGTAGTACTGGTGGTTTCCCGTTACCATCGGAGACGGAATGAATATTGCCGGTCTTCCGCTGACTGTCGTCTCAGCCACTGTCAGAGCTCCGCTCCTGCTTACGACCAGATCGGCGGCGGCAAGATATGCTGCCATGTCATCAATATACTCTATGATCCTGATGTTGTCACCAGGCTCAAATCCTTCTTCAATGAAGGACTCTTTTATCGCTTTGTAGTAGTAGCTGCCGGCTCCCAGCACGATGTTGATGTCATCTCTTCCGCTGAGTTTCTTTATGGCGCTTACCATGGCCTTGTTGATGCGTCCCGCTCCCTGACTTCCTCCAAAGGCAAGAACAACGAAGCTGTCCTCGCTGAATCCCAGCGCCTTTCTCGCTTCTGCCCTGTCCTTGTTTCTGAATTCGTCTCTTACGGGATTGCCCGATACCACGATCTTGCTCTGATCCTTGAAGTATTCCGCGGCCCTTTCAAAACCGAGAAATACGTTTCTGACGTCCTTCTCCAGGAGCTTGTTGGTGACTCCCGGATAGGCGTTCTGTTCGTGCACAAATGTAGGTATCTTCGCCTTCTGCGCAGACTTCACTGTAGGCGCGCTGGCGTATCCGCCGGTGCCCACGACAAAATCAGGCTTGAAAGTCTTTATTATTTTCGAAGCCTCCGCCCGGCCCTTCATGAGCTTGCGGATGACTCCCACGTTTCTGAGGAGGTTCTTCCTGTCGAATCCCTCAACGGTTATCAGGCGTATTTCGTATCCCCTCTTCGGCACCAGAGTCTTTTCAAGACCTCTTTCCGCGCCGACAAAGAGAATCTCAGCGTCCGGATATCTCTTTTTTATTTCATCTGCTATGGCTATGGCCGGATAAATGTGTCCGCCTGTGCCTCCGCCTGTCATTATCACTCTCATCGGTAATTCTCCCGCCTATGCTTTTACATATTCCTCAGGTGGCTTGTCAGGCATGTGCCGCGATATGTTCATCATCACTCCGGACATGAACATGAATATCATGAGCGCGTTTCCTCCGTAGCTTACGAACGGCAGGTTCACGCCTGTCGCCGGCATTGATGAGGTTACTACCAGGAGGTTCAGAACCACCTGTATCGCCACCATGAGAATCGTTCCTGACGCCACAAGAAGCCCGAACTCGTTTCCGCAGTTCAGCGCTATCTTGGCCCCGCGCCAGATGAACAGCGTGTAGAGGAACAGCAGGAACAGCACTCCTATGAATCCTGTTTCCTCGCCTATTATCGCGAGTATGAAGTCATTGTGCGGATACGGCAGATACAGGCTCTTGGTAACGCTCTTGCCAAGGCCAACGCCGAACAGTCCGCCGGATCCCAGAGCCTGCAGGCCCTGCACTATCTGATAGCCGCTTGTGGCTTCGTAATCGAATGGATGCGTGAATGTGGTGAATCTCTCCTGCCAGTATCCACCGACGCCGGTTATCAGCGCCATGATGCCGACACCGCCGACTCCCAGGAGGAAGAATACATATCCCCACTTCATTCCCGCCACGAGCATGAGCGCGAGGACTATTCCGACCAGAGTTATCGCTGTGGACAGATTAGGCTGCTTGATTATGAGCAGCGCAAAAACTCCCGTAACAGCAAGTATCGGGAGCATGCCCCGTGTAAATGACCTTATCTTTCTCGGGTTTTCAGCACAGAACCAGGCGATGAAGAAAATCATGCCCATCTTGGCGATTTCGCCCGGCATTATGGAGATAGGCCCCAGCTTGATCCATCTGGATGCGTCGTTCGCCGTAGTTCCGACAGGCGTCAGAACCAGGATGAGAAGCAGGAGGCATATGCCGAGCAGTCCCAAAATCAGCTTCTTGTTGTTCCATACCCTGTAGTCTATGAGCAGTCCGATGCACATGAGAACAAGCCCCAGCACCACCCATATGCCGTCACGGATCAGGTAGTAAAAAGGGTTTCCGCTCTCACTGATCGAGAAGTAATAGCTGGCGCTGAACACCATTATGAGACCATACACAGCGAGCCCTATGGTCACCGTGAGCAGCATGAAGTCTACTTCTCTTATCTGCGCTATTATGCTGTTTTTCGTATTTAGAGTTTCTGAGCGCATTCTCTGAAATGATCTCCTCTCTGCTCGAAGTTATCATACATGTCCCAGCTGGCGCACGCAGGTGACAGCAGCACCACGTCTCCCGGCTGAGCCTTTTCCCATGCGGCGGCAACGCATTCCTCCATGTCCGCCGCCATGGTGATGTTCGTGAATCCCGCGGCCTCTGCCGCAGCTTTTATCTTAGGGGCTGTCTTTCCGAGGAGAATGAGTTCCTTCACTCTGCCCGGAAAGACACTGATGAATTCTTCATAAGACGCGCCTTTGTCGTATCCGCCGGCGATGAGGATGATGTTTTCCTTCATTGCTTCGATGGCCTTTATCGCGGCGTCAGTATTAGTGCCTTTTGAGTCGTTTACGAAGCGCACTCCGTTCTTCTCGCAGCACAGTTCAATTCTGTGTGCTACACCTGGAAATGCCTTCATGGCCTCACCTATGGTCTCAGGGTCGACACCGCCGAAGTAGCATATGGCGGCTGCCGCCAGCGCGTTTTCGAGATTGTGAGTTCCGGGGATCTGCAGCTCGTCCACGCCGCATATGTCAATTAGATCGCCGGCCTCGTTCTTTATAACGATTCTTCCGTCTTTTGCAAAAGCACCGAAGTCCAGTTCTTTCTTTCTGCTGAAAGGAACCACTCTGGCTTTGCACCCTTCTCTTTCAGCCAGTTCAAAGCTGGCAGGATCGTCGCAGTTCAGGACGCAGTACTGGTCCGGAGTCTGGTTTTCAAAAATGCGGGCCTTGACTCTTCCATAGTTCTCCATGGTCTTGTGCCTGTCCATGTGGTCAGGCGTCAGATTGAGGATCGCGGACACTACAGGCCTGAAATCCTTTATTGTTTCCAGCTGGAAGCTGCTGACTTCGGTTACCATGACCGTGTCGTCTCCGGCGTTCATGGCGTCTACAGCTATGGCGTTCCCGATGTTTCCGCCTACGATAGTGTCAGCGCCTGAAGCCTTGTATATCTCGCCTACGAGTGTAGTCGTCGTTGTCTTGCCGTTTGTTCCCGTAATGGCTACGAACCTGCCTTTGCAGAGCCTGTACGCCAGTTCCAGCTCACCGATAATCTCGGCGCCGGCTGTCTTTGCGTCTTCTATGAAGCCCAGCGTAGGCGGAACTCCCGGCGACAGAACCAGTATGTCGAATTCAGACATGTCTTCCGGAACGCAACCCAGATACTCTGTCACGCCTGCTGATTTCATCTGCTCAAGAAAGGCCTGATCGATTTTGTCCGCGGTTTTGCTGTCCTGTATGCTGACAGCCGCTCCCTTCTCTACGAGAGCGCCCGCCGCGGCCATGCCTGATCTTCCCATTCCTATTACGAGTACTTTAGTATCTTTCATCTCATTCTCCTAAATCATGAGCGCCGCAGCTGCGCAGCAGACGAAGGTGAAGGCCCAGAACATCTTTACCACCTGGGTCTCCTTCATGCCGCACATCTCGAAGTGATGATGTATCGGCGCCATCTTGAATATTCTCTTGCCGTGGGTAAGTTTGAAGTAGGATACCTGAAGCACTACCGAAAGCGCTTCGATAACATATACCAGTCCCGCTACCAGAAGCAGCAGTTCAAGTTTCAGTACTATTGCGGCGGCGACAAGTCCTCCGCCAAGCGCCAGGGAGCCCGTGTCTCCCATGAACACCTTCGCCGGATTCTTGTTGAACACCAGGAATCCCAGGCATCCTCCGGCAAGCGCCGCGAAGAAGAATGTCTCCGATGCGTCGCCTATGAACGCGCTGTACTTGCAGAACGCTCCTCCAATGAAGCCCGCGTATGTGAAGAACAGCGCCACGAGTGTGGTTACTCCGGCCGCCAACCCGTCGAGGCCGTCCGTAAGGTTGACGGCGTTTGTCATGGCCAGTACCGCAAAGGCAACAAACACGTAATAGAAGACTCCGAAGTCAACGAATACGTTGGCGATCGGGAAGAATACTGTCGTGCCGAAGGCCGAATATCTGGCGAAGAATACCGCAAAAGCAATAGCTATTATCATCTGAAGGGCGAACTTCTGCTTCGCTGTAAGGCCTTCATTTTCCTTCTTGATGACCTTTCTGTAGTCATCCACGAATCCGATCAGTCCGAATCCGGCGAACACCAGAATTATGAGCAGTTCATCTCCTATTGTGCCTCCGAACGCTATTGTTCCAACGAGACCCATTATACATGTGGCAATGATGATGCTTATTCCGCCCATGCTAGGTGTTCCGGCCTTGGAATAATGGGATTTGAGGCCTTCCTCTCTTATGTTCTGCCCGGCCTTTTCCCTGAGCACAGGTATCTCAAGCCATGTCAGTATAACCGCAATTACAAAGGCGGCAGCTATTACTATGAAGATATGTATCGCGTGAATGTTCATAATGTTCTCAGCCTTTCTACTATCTCTTCCAGATGCATTCCCCGCGAAGCCTTGACGAGAACCAGATCTCCCGGTCTGATGTGCTCATCCAGCACTTCGATGAAGGCTTCCTTGTCCCTGAAGTGTCTGCCGTCTCCGCCTTCCGCTATGTTTTCGGCCAGATTGCCGATGGTTATCAGTTCGTCTATGCCAATCGCCTTGGCGTGCTCGCCCACGCTCCTGTGCAGTTCCTTTTCGTCGGCGCCCAGTTCGAACATGTCGCCCAGCACCGCCACGCGCCGCGCTGCCTCGCTTCCCGCAAGCACATCCAGCGCGCTCTTCATCGAGAATGGATTGGCGTTGTATGTATCGTCGATTATCGTGACGTTCTTTCCTTCGATTTTCCTCAGTCTGCTTCCTGTGAGTTCAGTCTTTCTTAGACCCTTCACGCCTTCTTCCACGCTTACGCCCAGCTGTCTTCCGACCGCCAGAGCGATAGCTGCGTTCGCGGCGTTGTGGGCGCCGGCCGCAGGCAGTTCAACGTGAGTCTTCTCTTTTCTGCCGTTCTCTTCATATTCAACATCAAAGCTGATTCCCTCTATTCCGTGGTCTCTGACGTCGGATATGCGCAGATCCGCCTCTTCTCCTGTTCCTACCTCGACCTGCCCGTAGTCTCCGGCAGTGCGTTCCTTCGTCAGGAACTCGTCATCTCCTGCGAATACCAGCGTTCCGCCTTCGCACTCAGGAAGGATGTTCTTTGTTATCTCCATCTTCGCCCTGAATATGCCTTCGCGGCTTCCCAGTTTCTCCATGTGGGCTATGCCGATATTTGTTATTACTCCTATCTCAGGCTTTACTATGGAGCTCAGGTATTCTATCTCGCCAAAGGCGTCCATTCCCATTTCCAGGACAGCCGCCTCGGTGTTCTCATCGAACTGGAATATGGAAATCGGCAGCCCGATGTTGTTGTTGTAGTTTTTAAGATTCCTTCCGCAGTTGTACTTCTCGCTCAGCACATACCATATCATGTCCCTTGTGGATGTCTTGCCTACGCTTCCCGTAACAGCTGCCCTTCTGATGTTCAGGCTGTCAAGATACCAGGTCGCTATCTTTCCCATGGCCTCAATTGTATCGTCCACGAGAATCACGCTTAAATCCGCGTCAGCCGGGCACTCGTCCTCACAGGATACGAGTACAGCCGCGCAGCCTTTTTCGGCCACCTGCGGGATGTATTTGTGGCCGTCCTGGTTCTCGCCCTTTATCGCCACAAACATCTCTCCCGGGAGAACTTCCCTGGAATCATGCTTTATGCCTGTTATGTACCCACTGCTGCCCTCTCTTACAAGTCTGCCGCCGCAGGCTTCCGCTATTTTCTGTACAGATGTTTTCTTCATCGTTGTTATTGCCTTTGCACTATCGTTTTACTCTCTGTAGAGGAATACCTTTGTACCCTTCTTCACGCTGCTTCCCGCGGCCGGGTACTGCTTGACTACTACGAAGTCCTCCTCGCCGCTCTCGTTCATGTCGTACTTGAGATCCGCGCCTGCCAGGATTCCTATTGCGTCTTCCGCTGACTGGCCGACTACATCAGGAACTTCTACTTTCTCAGTATCCTTGCTGCTGTCGGTGTTGTCCGGCGGTATGTTCAGATATTTCAGCGACTTTCCGAGTATCTCGCTTACTGCAGGACCCGCGGTCACACTACCGAAGTGGACGCCCTTAGGGCTGTCGGCTATGACGAGAACCGTAAGCTTAGGATCAGACATAGGAGCCATGCCGAGGCACGAAGAGTAAGTGTAATCACTGTATCCGCCGTTCACGGCCTTGTTGGCTGTACCTGTCTTGCCGCCGACTTTGTAGCCTTTGACTGCCGCGCTTCCGCCGCCGCCTTCAGCGACTACGTATTCCATGATGTCGCGCATGTCCTTGGCTGTCTCTTTGGATACTGTTCTTCTGACTACTTCCGGTTTGATTTCAGTGACCTCGCCGGTCTTCTTGTCCGTTATGCTCTTTACGAGATGCGGCTTCATGAGCTTGCCGTCGTTTCCGAGTGAAGATATGGCTGTAACCAGCTGTATCGGAGTTACGGCGACGCCCTGTCCGAATCCTATGGTGGCCAGCCCTACAGGACCCGCGCTCTCTTCATCCTGAAGTATCGCGGTTCCCTCCGCCGGGAAGTCGATTCCTGTAGTTCCCGTTATTCCGAATGTATCCAGATGCTGATAATACTTGGTTATTCCTGTATCGAGCGCCAGTCCCATCATTACAGGGTTGCAGGAGTTTCCGACTGCCTGTGTCAGAGTTTCCGCGCCGTGTCCGCCTTCATTCCAGCAGTGGATCGTCTCCCCGCCGACAACGCGGTAGCCGTTGCAATAGTAGTTGCTCTTCATGGTCGCCACGCCCTCTTCAAGCGCGATCGACGTTGTGAGCAGCTTGAAGACTGAACCAGGCTCATACACGTCGCATATGATCGGATTTCTCCACATCTTGCTCAGGTAATCCGACTGCTCCTGCTGCGACATGGATTTGAACTTTGCCTTTGCGCTTTCCGACGCCGGAACGTACGGATTGTTCGGGTCGAAGGTCGGCGTCTGGGCCATTGCCAGAATTTCGCCTGTCTGCGTATCCATTACTACAGCAAAGACTCTGTCGGAATTTGTCTTCTTCTGGACTTTCTGTATCGCCGATTCAGTATAGCTCTGGATTACAAGATCGATAGTTGTCTCGATGTCGCATCCGTTTTCGGCTTCATAGTATCTCTCATTTTCAGGTGAGTATGACAGTTCATCTCCGTTGGTGTCCGTATAGTTGACTATCCTGCCGGATATTCCGCTCAGGTAGTTGTTGTATTCAAGTTCAAGACCCGACTGGCCTGTGTTCTCGTCGTTTACCATGCCCATGACATTGGCCGCGAGAGTTCCGTTAGGATATTCTCTCTTGGTCGACGGTGAAATGGTCACTCCGGCGAGCTTGAGAGCTCTTACTTTATCCGCGTCCTCTCTCACAAGACCCTTGGCGAGTATGATCTGACCGCTATCTCTGTCAATCTGCTCCTTGACTTCGCTCTTTTCCATGCCGAGAGCATTCGCTAGTTCAGCTGCTGTCCTGTTTATAAGTTTCTTGCGTTCCTTCTTGGTGTCGTATTTTCCGATTTCAGCAGGATAAACGTATATGTCGTAGCACTTGACGCTCTGAGCGAGCTTCTCGCCGTTTCGGTCGTAAATTATTCCTCTCTCAGCTTCAACGGTGATATCCGTCGTCTGCTGCGAGAGAGCTCTTTCTTTGTACTCCTCGCCCTTGACAAGCTGAATGTAACCGACTCTGATAGCCGCAGCGAGCAGCAGCACAAAGACGATTATGAGTACGAGTATGAGGTTTTTTCTGCTTCTTATTGTCGATGGCATGTGTGCTTTTCTTTCTCCAGTTAAAAAAGTATCCCGGACGCTTTACCCTCTTCATGCGCCCGGGTACCATGTGTTTTTATCGTCAGTTGTATGCTTTTGCCTTCAGCATGTCGGCGAATCCCTCTTCAGGTGTTTCGCTCGATGAAAGGTAAACGCAGTGCTTGTTGTCAGGACTCTTCATCCCGAGTTTTTCCTTCGCCTGGCTCTCAACGTAGATGACTGTATTCGAACTCAGCATCTTTACATCCAGATCTTCGATTTCACCAGCGATCACATCGTTCTCGGCCTTGATTGTGTTTATGTCGTAAGTGACCTTGGCTCCGTATGATACTATGACTACTACCATCATGAGCACTATTGCCGCAGTGGCAATCAGCGCGAGCATGACCCTGTGGTCGCCGCTGAGCTTGAGAACAGGCCCTCTGGCACGGGCAGCTTCTCTTTCCTGCTTGCGCCGCTCCCTCTGGGATATGCTGTCCTCTTCAGGCCGCATGTCCAGTCCGTATTTCTGATATTGTCTCTGGTACTCATACCATTGTTCTGCTGCGATCATTGATGCTTCCTCGTCTATTTCTTGCCGATGACTCTCAGTTTAGCGCTGCGCGCCCTCGGATTACTGTCCAGTTCCTGATCTCCTGCGGTGATCGGCTTGCCCGTCACCTTTACTGCGTCCGTTACCTTTCCGCATACGCACACCGGCAGTTCCGGCGGACACGTGCACGGGTTCAGCCTCCTGTTGAACGCCTGCTTGACTATTCTGTCCTCAAGTGAATGGAAGGTTATTATGCAAAGCCTGCCTCCCGGATTCAGAACGTCACAGAATTCATCCACCGCCTTCTCAAGCTGTTCAAGCTCGCCGTTCACTTCGATTCTTATAGCCTGGAAGGTTCTCTTGGCCGGGTGCGGCCCTTCTCTTCTGGCCGACGCCGGTATGGCTGCCTTGATGATGTCAACAAGCTGCCATGTAGTCTCTATTTCCTTATCTCGTCTGGCTTCGGTGATGAACTCCGCTATTCTGCTCGCCCATCTCTCTTCGCCATAATCTCTTATTATTTCAGTGAGCTGTCTCTTTGTGTATCCGTTGACCACATCCGCCGCGGTCAGCGGGTCGTCTCTGTTCATCCTCATATCCAGAGGCGCGTCCTGCATGTAGGAGAAGCCCCGTTCGCTGTTGTCCAGCTGGAAGGATGAAACCCCGATATCCAGAAGCGCTCCGTCGATTCCTTCAGAACCGTTTTTTTCAAGCTCGCTCCTGACATCTTCTCTGGCGAGCACATCCTTTATCTCGGCGTATGTGCTGCGTACCAGTATCTTCCTGCACTTCAGCGGCTTAAGCTTTTCCGCCGCCGCGTCGAGCGCGTCCTGATCTCTGTCTATTCCGATGAGAAGTCCTTTCTCCGAAAGTCTCTGCCCGATTCCGAAAGCGTGTCCGCCTCCTCCCAGGGTGCCGTCCACGTATATTCCGTCAGGTCTGATGTTCAGATTTTCCATGCACTCTTCAAACAGTACAGGCACATGGTTGAATTCAATGCTCATGACTTTCTCTCACGGGCTAGAAGTTGAACTTCTCGAGTTTTTCCGCAATCTCGCTGGCGTTCAGATCCGCCGCTGTCAGATCCTCACCGGCCTGGGCAAAGGCATCCTTCTCCCAGTTTTCCTTGCTCCATACTTCGATATTGTCGATGTTTCCTATGGTCACCAGTTCCTTGGTTATTCCCGCGTACTCCTTGAGCTCCTGCGGAATGGTGACTCTTCCCTGCTTATCCACATCGCATGTGGCCGCGGACTGGTTGAAGTATCTCCTGATCATTCTGGCTTCAGGATTGCTCCTAGGCAGAGCTTTCAGCTCTTCCAGAAATCTCTCCCACTCCGCAACTGTGCTTATGGTGAGGCACTTGTCCAGGGACTGCGCGACAACACAACGTCCTCCCAGTTCTTCTCTGAACTTGGCAGGAATAATCAGTCTCGATTTCGAGTCTATTGAATTCTGATATTTTCCTACGAACATGGCGTCTCCTACGCACAAAATCCCCTTGTTACTCTTTGCCTCTCCATTTTAATCCACTTAACTACCATTGTCAACCACTTCACTCCACTTTTCTACATATATGAGTGCGTTTGCTCCACTTGTCATTTACAGCCTCCATCGTTATAATGAGCGTAAAGGAGATGAAATAATGCCAACACCGGACCCTGTAGCATTCAGCCCTTTCGGCGTAGACATCATGTGGTATGGAATAGCAGTTACTCTGGGAATTGTCCTGGCCGCGCTGGTAGTCTATTGGCGCGCGCCGAAGCATGATATCGACAGGGACAGACTCCTGACATTCATAATCATCTGCGTACCTGTGGGGATAATAGGAGCGAGAGCTTACTATGTACTGTTTAACTGGGATTATTACGCTGGAGACATAGCGAGAATATTGAATTTCAGAGGCGGCGGCCTCGCGGTTCACGGCGGACTCATCGCAGGCCTCGCCGCGGGCGCCATACTGTGCGCCATATGGAAGGTACGCCCGCTGAATTTAATGGATCTCTGTGTTCCGGCAATAGCGCTGGCCCAATCGATCGGGCGCTGGGGAAACTACTTCAATGGAGAAGCCCACGGCGGTCCTACAGATTTGCCATGGGCTGTTATAATCGACGGTCAGACATACCATCCGACCTTCCTCTATGAATCAATATGGTGCTTTATCCTGTTCATAATCCTCATATGCGTGGACAATCACAGGAAATTCGAAGGACAGGTCCTTCTGCTGTATGGCATACTCTACTCATGTGAGCGATTCCTGGTTGAGGCGCTGCGAACCGACAGTCTCATGATCGGGCCTTTCAAACAAGCTCAGGTGCTGAGCCTCGTGATCATAATCATCTGTCTGACATGTTACGTGATACTCAAAAAACGCAATAAAAAAACGGCGTCGAAATGACGCCGTTTATGTTTTTTCTAAACGTTGAACAGGAAGTGGCAGATGTCGCCGTCCTTCACTTCATACTCCTTGCCTTCTGATCTTAGCCATCCGTGCTCTTTGGCTGCGGATATCTTTCCGCCGGCCTCCATAAGCTTGTCATATGCTATGGTTTCAGCTCGGATGAATCCCTTCTCAAAGTCGGTATGAATCTTGCCCGCGGCCTGAGGCGCCAGCGTTCCCCGCTTTATGGTCCAGGCCCTGGTTTCATCTTCACCTGTCGTGATGAATGAAATCAGGTCGAGCAGCGCATAGGATGACTTGATCAGTTTGTCCAGACCGGACTCGCTGATTCCCATTTCCTCCAGGAACATATTGCGCTCCTCGTCATCCAGCTCAGCCAACTCAGCCTCAACCTGAGCGCTTATGATGACGACCTGAGAACCTTCCGCGTCAGCGATCTCACGGACCGCCTTCACATATTCATTCTCCTCGGCGTCATCCGCCGCGTCGTCCTCTGAAACGTTGGCTGCGTAGATTACCGGCTTGTATGTGAGCAGATCAAGGCTCTTGACAAATGCAGCCTCATCCTCGTCAAGTTCCATCATTCTGGCCACTTTGCCCTCTCCCAGATGATCATTGATCCTGTTCAGAAGATCAATTTCCTTCTGGAGAGACTTGTCGCCCTTCAGCATTTTTGTTGCCTTTGCGATACGGCGCTCAAGCACCTCCATATCGGCGAGTATAAGCTCCATGTTGATCG
>CADAHK010000007.1 GCA_902787725.1 uncultured Eubacteriales bacterium
ACCTCCTGTACATGTTTTGTGGTAATTACATTATACAGGATGAGCATGGCTCATTTCTTTTACAAATATGAATTTACACCATTATATGGGCACAACTTGCAAGCAATCCGAAATGCCAAAAAATCGCTTAGTATATGCTCTCATGTTGCCATGATTTTGTGATATAATAACTATGTATTTTTGCGAGAAAAATGCTGACGAGGAAAACCAATGACATTACTTAAGATACTATTTCTTATTCTGATAATAATACCGTTTGCGCTGTTTTTGCTGTACATCGTCGACAAGCTGATGGATGACATGCCGTCCAGAAGCGAGATCGAGGCCGAGAGGAGCGCTGTCGAGAGGCGCAGAAGGCGCGCCGCTGCTGAGAGAAGCAGGAGCAGCAGAGAGAGCCGAGAAGGCAGAGAGAGCAGGGAAGGCAGAAGCAGAAGCCGCAGCACATCCCACAGGGGCAGAAACAGAAGGCGCAGCAGCAAAAGCAGGAGCAGAAGCAGAAGTAAAGAAAGAACATAATAGTGAACAGAGGATTTTTTATTACATTTGAAGGAGGAGACGGCTCGGGAAAGTCAACTCAGATCAGCATCCTCAGGGAGTGCCTGATCGAAAAAGGGTATGACGTCATCCTTACGAGAGAGCCGGGGGGAACGGATATCAGCGAGAAGATCAGAGAGCTGATTCTTGACCCGGAAAACGGCGAGATGGAGGACATCACCGAGGCCTATCTGTACGCGGCAGCGAGGGCGCAGCTCGTGCGCCAGCTAATTAAGCCTGCCCTTGAAGAGGGCAAGGTCGTCATATGCGACAGGTTCGTCGATTCCAGCATAGCTTATCAGGGCTTCGGAAGGGGCCTTGGCGATGCTGTAGGCATCATAAATACTTACGCGGTGGATGACTGCATGCCGGATCTTACAATACTGCTGAAGCTGGACCCTGAGAGGGGAAGCAGCAGGATAGCAGGAAGGGAGCATGACAGGATTGAGCAGGCTTCCGACGAATTCCACAGAAAGGTCTACGAAGGATACCTGAAGCTTGAGGAAAAGTATCCCGACAGGATTCTGGGAGTCGACGCGTCCGGCACCATACAGGAAATCGCTGATGAAATCTCCCACAGACTGGACGAGATCATGGAGCGCTGATCAGAATATGATACTCGATACAGGCAGGGAAAACTCAAAACTGAAGGACCGACTTGAGAGAATCGTACGCGAAAGCAGGGTATCACACGCGTATATCTTCGAAGGACCTTCCAACATAGATAAGGAGGCCTTTGCAAGAGGGTTCATAAAGGGCGTTCTGTGCCCGAAGAATCTGGGTGAGAACTGCGGCGAGTGCAGCATATGCAGCAAGGTCGACCACGGAAACCACGAAGATATAACATACTTCAGAAAGGACGGCCTCTCGGTCAAGGATGCGGCCATAGAAGCTCTTCAGGAGAAGATAAAGGTCAGGCCGGTGGGCGAGCGCAACATCATGGTGATATGCGACAGCGATACCATGACTGCAAAGGCCCAGAACAGCCTGCTGAAAACGCTGGAAGAGCCGCCCGGTGACGCGCTCATAATACTCCTTTCGGAGAACATGGAGAATCTGGCTCCGACAATACTCTCACGGTGCGTCAAGTTCAGGATTGACGCCCAGCCGGAGACTGCCGAGGACGAAGAAGCCGGGAAGCTGGTCGAGATGGCCCTTTCGGGATGCAGATTCCACGAGCTCGTGCACGAGGCGGGCGACAGCCTGCGCGACAGGGCGAAGGCGTGGATGCTTTTGGATTCCATGGAGAGGATATACAGAAATCTGGCCGTGGAGAAGAGTGACGGCGTAAGAACATATAAAATAGAAGATATCTGCAGATATGTGGATAGCATAGAGGAAGCCAGAGTGAGGCTCAAGAGGAAGATGTCGGCGGAATACGCCATGAAGGAGCTTCTGCTGGCAATAACGGAATAAACAGGAAGGAACGAGATGACAGACGTTGTAGGCGTTAAATTCAAGGAAGTAGGGAAGATGTACTACTTCGCTCCGGGCGACAACAAGCTCAGCATCGGAGACAATGTTATAGTTGAAACAGCCAGAGGGCTGGAATTCGGTACGATATGCAGAGAGAAGACCAGCGTCGATGAATCGGAACTGGTGGCTCCGCTCAAGAACATAATAAGGATAGCGACTGACGCTGACAGGCAGAAGCACGCCGAGAATCTTGCCAAGAAGGATGATGCTCTGCGCATCTGCCAGGAGAAGATAGACGCTCACGGACTTGAGATGAAGCTCATAGACGTAGAGTACACCTTTGACAACAGCAAGGTCGTATTTTACTTCACTGCCGACGGAAGAGTGGACTTCAGAGAGCTGGTCAAGGATCTCGCCTCAGTATTCAGAATGAGAATCGAGCTCAGACAGATCGGCGTCAGGGACGAAGCCAAGATGATAGGCGGAGTAGGAAGCTGCGGAAGAGGCCTTTGCTGCAACACGTGGCTCAGGGACTTTGAGCCGGTTTCGATAAAGATGGCCAAGGTGCAGAATCTGTCGCTTAACCCTACCAAGATCTCGGGAATCTGCGGCAGGCTCATGTGCTGCCTCAAGTACGAGAACGACATCTACAATGAGCTCAAGAAGGGCATGCCTAACGCTGGCGAGCGCGTCAGAACGCCTGACGGAATCGCCGTTGTAACCGACGTGAACATTCTCGAGAGTCTCGTGAGGACGAGGCTGGTCCTTGAGGAGGCGTCACCTGAGAACGATAACGAGGAAAAGCTCAGCACAGAGTTCTATTCATACGGAAAAGACGAGATAAAGCGCCTCGGAAAGAAGAACAGAAAGGGCGGCGGCAAGAACAAGGAACGCAAGGAAGACGAGTTTACCGGTCTCGACGCCGAGCAGATCAAAGAGATCGAGAAGCTCATGAAGGACTGATGGACGGGCTGACGAAGGACAATTCCATGGAAAGCCTGGAGGACATCGGATTCGGAGGGCTTAAGCTCCTGCAGAGCGAGGACGGCTTCAGATTCGGCATCGACGCGGTGCTGCTTGCCGATTTTGCGTGCAGCATATGCCCGGATGCCGGGAGCGTCGTTGATCTGGGTACCGGAAACGGCGCGGTGGCTTTCATAATGAGCCACAAAAATGAGAATTGCAGCCTTACAGGCATAGACCTTCAGGCAAAGGCAATAGAACTGGCCCGCAGAAGCTGCTCCATGAACGGCCTTGACGGCAGAATGGACTTCGTGCAGTGCGACGCGGCCGATCTGGCCGGGAAGATGCCTCAGCTCAGAGGCACGGCGGATGTCGTGGTATCAAATCCGCCTTATGTAGCCAGGGGAGCCGGGCTGACCAACGACGGGGACAGCAAATTCATATCCCGACAGGAGACTACAGCCGGCGTGGAGGAGTTCGCAGCTGCGGCTGCCTTTTGCCTTAAGGACAGGGGGCACTTCTTCATGGTTCACAGACCGTCGAGACTTGTCGACATATTCTGCTTTTGCAGAAAGCACGCTCTGGAACCTAAGGATATCCGGTTTGTGCGTCCGCGGCAGGGCGCAAAACCCAACATAGTTCTCGTCCACTGCGTCAAGGGAGGAGGCAGGGAACTGGCTTTTTCAGACGACCTGATTGTGTACGATAATCAGGGAAATTACACCCCTGAAATAATGAAAATATACGAAAAAACAGGTTGAAAATATTTCCAAATTGTGTAATAATATCATACACAGGAAGCGAGGTATTATTATGAGTGTAACATTGGATCTCAATACATTGCTGTTAGCGCTTGTGTTCGCAGCGCTCATCGTTCTTATCATCTACCTGATAGTTCTGGTAAAGAAACTGCTTGTCACGGTAACCCACGCAAACAAGATTCTAGAGGATCTTGAGGTTGTATCCGAAATCGCTTCGGAGCGCAGCCAGGATGTCAACAACATCATCACAAACGTATCAGGCACGGTTTCAGACCTGTCAGACGCTGTGAAGGGTAATGAATCGACGGTTTCCGCAATAGCCAGCATTGCTAAATCCGCGGCGTCGATAAAGGGCATCATATCTGGGGATAAGGATAAATAGGAAGTTATACCGAAAGGAGTTTACATATGAAAGCAACAGGAATAGTAAGAAAAGTTGACGAGCTGGGAAGAATTGTTCTACCAATCGAGCTTAGAAGAACTCTTAATATCGACATCAGGGATCCGCTGGAAATATACGTCGACGGCGAATCCATCATGCTTAAGAAGTATCAGCCGGCCTGCATCTTCTGCGGAAGCTCCGACGGCGTCAAGCAGATTCACGGAAAGAACGTCTGCGCCAAGTGCGTCAAGGAACTGCAGGAACTGTAGAAGCTAAGACAATAATGAAAAGAAAAAGGTGCAATTCATTTGCCCCTTTTTTACTTAAGGAGACAGAAAGTGGCTAAATTAGTAGTAAGAAAAAGCGGTCCTCTTCACGGGGAAGTTAAAATAAGCGGTTCAAAGAACGCTGTCCTGCCGATTCTGGCGGCGACACTGCTCACAGAGGATGAGTGCATCATAAAGGACGCGCCCGCTCTCAGGGACGTAGAGGTCATGAGCGACCTGCTCAGAAGCCTGGGAGCCAAGGTCGAGACAGATCTCGACAACAACGTCGTCAAGGTCAAGGCGGAGGGCGAAGTCAAGTATGAGGCTCCATTCGAACTGGTCAAGATGATGAGAGCATCAATTCTGGTGCTTGGAGCACTGCTTCTCAGAAGCGGAAGGGCGCTCATACATCTTCCGGGAGGCTGCGCAATAGGCGAAAGGCCTATAGAGCTGCACCTCAAGGGTCTGCGCGCTCTGGGGGCTGAAATCAACGAACAGTCCCTTTCCAAGGGCATCGTAGACGCAAAGGCAGGAAAGCTCAAAGGCGCTACTATTTACCTGGATTTCCCTAGTGTAGGCGCGACTGAGGTAATTATAATGGCGGCTACGCTTGCTGAGGGTACAACCATACTCGAGAATGCGGCTCAGGAGCCTGAAATCGTCGATTTGGCGAACTATCTGAACAAGATGGGGGCAAAGATCAAAGGCGCCGGAACCGACACTGTGAAGATCGAGGGAGTCGAGAGACTCCACGGCGTGTCCCACCATGTTATCCCGGACAGAATCGAGGCCGGCACGTTCATGGTTGGCGCAGCAATAACAAAGGGCCGCGTGCTTGTTAAGAACATGCTTCCTGATCACCTCAAGGCAGTAATCGCCAAGCTCAGGGAGTGCGGCGTTGTAGTGGAGATGACAGATGAGGGAGTTATCGTAGACGGAAGTCAGAATCCTATTGTTTCCACGGATATAAAGACTCTCCCTTATCCGGGATTCCCTACGGACATGCAGTCACCGTTCATGGCTCTGCTGACAGTAGCCAAGGGACCTAGCGTCGTAATGGAGACTGTATTTGAGAACAGATTCATGCACGTCGCTGAATTCAACCGCATGGGAGCCAACATAAGAACAGAAGGAAAGTGCGCAATTATTCCTGGAGGAAGAGAGCTTCAGGGGGCGCCTGTAATTGCTACAGACCTTAGAGCAGGAGCGTCAGTGGTCCTCACGGGACTCGTCGCTGAAGGCACGACAGAAGTATCCCAGATCTATCACATAGACAGGGGATACGAGCACTTCGTCGACAAGCTTAAAGCTCTGGGAGCGGATATAGAAAGAATAGAAGACTGACAGAAGTCTACTTCTGAACAGAAGGGTCCAGGAATTCGGTGATGTTTTCAAGAACCGTCTTGCGGTCGCCCTTTTCGAAGGTGTAGATGATCATGTTCTGATCAGGAAGAGCCTTCGCGATTACATCATTTTCATATTTCCTGAGACTCACGGCATTTTCAGCCTGACTCTGCTGAGGAACGCAGCCTGTAAAGAATGTTACCAGGCTGCTTTTTATGTCTGAAGTCCAGATACGTCCGTTATTGGTGAAATCGTATTCTGTGCTGCAAAGCCCGGCCGTGGTTTCGTATTCAGCCGAAAGGCTGTCCAGATAGCTCTCGCCGCGGGCCCTGATTCCCATGTCGAGTCTCAGATTGGCGTTTTCAGTGGAAATCGATTTAAGGAATGACGCGGCGTATATGATGCCCGATTCCTCATCCTGCTGGCAGACGCCCGTATTGAGAGTGTACATGAGGCTGATGAGATTGTCGGCCACATCGTCGCTTAAGACTTCCTCAGGCATTTCAGTCTCTTCCATGGTGTATTCGAATTCAGCCTCAAGATCCTCGAACTTCTCCTCAATGTTGCCGTAGGACTTTTCGAATCTGGATTTGACGCTTTCAATGTTGTTTGAATCAACGACTATGACTGCCTTTGCGTAATAAGGAGTATAGCCTTTGTGCTGCTCGCTGGTGAACGAAGCGATATCAAAGAGCTTGCCGGCGCTTTTGCTTCCCGCAAGGAAACCGCCTATCGTGCCGATAGGGTTCGGATAGCTGTTCTCTTTGACAAAGTCATAAGGGTCGGTGTACTCAGGCATGGACATGGTGATTTCAAAGGCCTGATCATATGTAGTCTGCTTCGGCTCTCCGTTGTTGTGGAACTTGCATGAGGCGGAAACAGGACCGGAAGTAAGAATGTTGTCGTTGTTTCCGGTGTTGAGATTTATGAGATTGTCGCATGAAAGATACTCGGTCGGAAGCTCATCGATGCCGGTGTAACGGGTGCCGGCCTTTTCGGTGATGGCCAGGGAAATGTCTCCGTGTTCAGTCGGGCCGAGGAGGGCGGTCTGCCCCGTGGCGATCACTGCCTTTGATGAAGGGGAGTCTTCAGTGTTGAAGCTGCAGAGAAGAACGCATGACGGTTCATCCTTGTATCCCTCGGCGGCTTTGTTGGTCAGAACCATGGAGTGTTCTCCCGCAAAGGCAACCTCCACGCTGTTGGCCTTGGCCCATGTCTTCATGTACTCGGCGAAATCGGTGAAGCTGTAGGTCTCCTCCGTGAACGCGGTCTCGTAGGCGTCCTCGTTGGAGCTCATGAACTCGCTGAGTTCGCTGTTTCTGTCGGGATCGCCGCACCCTGAGAGGGCGAATGATACTGTGAATACTAATGATATGATTAAGAAAAGAAGCCTTTTCATGTCTGTTTCTCCTTGCGCGTTTCACAACTTGTCAATATAATGATATCACACAAAACATTATACATCACAAAACTTCTCAAATTTTAATAATCGTGTGAAGGAATCGGGAAATGAGCGTAAAAATTGAAACAGAGAACCTTATAATAAGAGACGTCTGCTTCGGCGACTACAAATACTTCGCCGAGTGGGAGGTGGATCCGGACATGACCAGATACTTCTCGCTTGATGCGGACAGGACATATGAGGACGTTGTAACCGAAGGGTTTGAGTTCAAGGCCGACAAGGGCGTTCTGGACCTCACCATAACGAGAAAAGCGGACGGAGAGCCTCTGGGCAGGATAATAATAACCAGAATAGACCGCCATTCCAGGTCTCTCGACGTGACCAAGATCTACGTCGGAGGCGGCAGAAGGGGAACGGGAATAGGCACAGAGTCCCTTTTGGGCCTGATGAAGTACCTCTTCGAGGAAAAAGGACTGCAGAGAGTGACTCTGGACTACTATACAGGCAACACAAGAGCCGCTGATTTATACCGGAAACTGGGTTTTGTGGACGAGGGAGTAGCCAGAAACGCTACATGCAAGGACGGAAAGTTCTACGATCTGAACCTGATGTCAATACTCAGGGACGAGTATTTCGCAATATACGGATGAGCCTGAACAGTAGGAAAGAAATACCAGTATGTTGGTATTAAAGGGCTCAGGCTATATTAACATAATACATATTACAGTTAACTCCGATTTTTTCGGAGTTTTCTTGTATTTTTGATGAATTTCTTATTGACGGGTAGAATATTTTGTGTATAATTTTTCGTGAACGTCAAAATGACCACAAGATATAGTGAGGAAGTGAAAATGAACGAGATCAAGCAAATCATCAAGAGAGACGGTCGAACCGTCGAGTTCGACATCTCTAAAATATCAGATGCTATATACAAGGCAGCGGAAGTTCTGGGAGGTCAGGACAGGGATACGTCCAATTACCTGGCGAGACAGGTCGAACTGTATCTGGTAGAGGTTCTCCACAACGAGATCCCTACAGTAGAACAGATTCAGGATGCTGTAGAAAAGGTACTGATCGAGAACGGTCACGCCAGAACAGCTAAGGAATTCATTCTTTACAGAGCCGAGCGTACGAGAGTCAGAGACATGAACACAAGGCTCATGAAGACTTATGAAGACCTTACATTTAAGGACGCAAAGGACAATGACACCAAGCGTGAGAACGCCAACATAGACGGCGACACGGCCATGGGTACCATGCTCAAGTACGGTTCCGAGGGTGCGAAGCAGTTCTATGAGATGTTCGTTCTCAAGCCTGAGCATGCCAGAGCCCACAGAGAAGGCGACATCCATATCCACGATATGGACTTCCTGACCCTCACGACTACTTGCTGTCAGATAGATATAGAAAAGCTCTTCAAGGGCGGATTCTCAACCGGCCACGGCCACCTGAGAGAGCCTAACGACATCCAGAGCTACTCAGCGCTGGCATGTATCGCCATCCAGTCGAACCAGAACGACCAGCACGGCGGACAGAGCATCCCTGACTTTGATTACGGAATGGCCAACGGCGTTGTTAAGACCTACAGAAAGCTGTACTGGACCAACGTCGGCAAGATGCTCAACCTGCTCTTTGACATCGAAGAGGGAGTTGAGAAGATCAAGGCCATCGGTCAGGAGATCATGGACGAGTACGGCATCTGGCCGATTCTTGCGGATGACAACGGTTACAAGGACATCGAGCGTCAGTATCTGGAGAAGATAATTGACGCAAAGTACATCCCGACCATCCAGAAGAAGGCCACGAAGTACGCGAACGAGGAAGTAGACAGGGCTACATACCAGGCGATGGAGGCGTTTGTTCACAATCTGAACACCATGCACTCCAGAGCGGGCGCCCAGGTTCCTTTCTCATCCATCAACTTCGGTACCGATACTTCACCTGAAGGCAGAATGGTTATCAAGAACATCCTGCTTTCAATCGAAGCGGGACTCGGAAACGGTGAGACGGCCATATTCCCTGTAAGCATCTTCAAGGTCAAGGAAGGCATCAACTACAATCCTGAAGATCCTAACTACGACCTGTTCAAGCTGGCCATGAAGGTCTCAGCCAAGAGGCTCTTCCCGAACTTCGCGTTCATAGACGCGCCGTTCAACCTCCAGTTCTACAAGGAGGGAGACCCGAACACAGAGGTCGCCTACATGGGATGCAGAACAAGGGTAATAGGAAACGTTTACGATCCGTCAAGACAGGTAGTAGGAGGCAGAGGAAACCTCAGCTTCACTTCAATCAACCTGCCTAGAATCGCCATCAGAGCCCACGGGGACATCGATTTCTTCTTTGAGGAACTCAGCCGCAAGCTGAACCTGGCCATCGACCAGCTCATGGAGAGATACAAGATCCAGGCGAGCAAGAAGGTCAGAAATTATCCGTTCCTCATGGGACAGGGCGTATGGATGGATTCCGACAAGCTGAAGGAAGACGATACTGTCGGCGAAGTGCTCAAGCACGGAACACTGAGCGTAGGCTTCATCGGCCTTGCTGAGACGCTGAAGGCACTCATGGGCGCACACCACGGCGAAAGCCCTGAAGCCCAGAGCCTCGGACTTGAGATCATCGGTTTCATGAGAAAGAGACTTGATGAGGAGTCAAAGAGAACAGGCTTCAACTACACGCTGCTGGCAACGCCTGCTGAAGGCCTCTCCGGAAGATTCGTAAGGATCGACAGAGCCAAGTACGGAGTAATCGAGGGAGTTACGGACAGAGAGTACTACACGAACTCTTTCCACATTCCTGTTTACTACAACATCAACGCTTTTGAGAAGATCAGGCTCGAAGCGCCTTACCACACGCTGACCAACGCCGGACACATCAGCTACATCGAGCTCGACGGAGATCCAACAAAGAATCTGGACGCCTTCGAGCAGATCGTAAGATGCATGAAGGAGAGCGGCGTAGGCTACGGCTCCATCAACCACCCGGTTGACAGAGACCCTGTATGCGGCTACACAGGCATCATCGACAACGAATGCCCTTGCTGCGGCAGGACTGAAGATGACGGCGACACGGGATTTGAGAGAATCAGACGTATCACAGGGTATCTCGTAGGCACCATGGACAAGTGGAACGACGCCAAGACAGCTGAGGAAAAGGACAGAGTAAAGCACTCACTCGGCGAGCAGGGCATGGAACAGCTCGACCAGGAGAGCGCTGAAGAATAAAAGAGGAGCATTACAAATGGCAGAATCCATAAGGATCGCCGGAATAATGAGAGAATCGATCGTTGACGGCCCGGGTATAAGATTTGCAGTCTTTTGCCAGGGCTGTCCTCACGATTGCCCGGGATGCCATAATCCGGAGACTCATGATTTCAGCGGCGGAAACGAAGTATCAGTCGAAAGACTGCTTGAAGAATTCGATAAAAACCCTATACTTGCGGGAGCGACCTTCTCGGGCGGGGAACCAATGTGCCAGCCTGAAGGCTTCGCGGCCCTGGCAAGAGGCATAAAAGAGAGGGGCAAGACCATAACCATATACAGCGGATACACCCTTGAGCAGCTTCTCAGGATGGCCGCTGAAGACAAAAACGTGGAGGATCTTCTGCGCATGTGCGACCTTCTCATCGACGGACCATTCGTTAAGTCAAAGAGGGATCTGACCCTGCGTTTCAGAGGCAGTTCCAACCAGAGACTCATAGACATGCAGAAGACCTGGAAGGAAGGGCGCATAGTCCTTTGGGAGGACTGATGAAAGAGCCCTTCAGAGACTGAAATATTCTCTTGCATAGGGCTTGCAGCTGTGCTATAATCTCAAATGTTCGAGCAGAAATAATGCGTAAAGCATTGATATACCATTAGCAAGGAGGTGCGACTGATGTCAAACAAGTGCGAAATATGCGGAAAAGGTCAGGTTTCCGGTAATAACGTATCCCACTCAAACAGACACACTAAGAGAAAGTGGAATGCTAATATTCAGAGTGTCAGAATTAATGACAACGGAACAGTAAGAAGAGCCAAGGTATGCACAAAATGCCTCAGATCAGGCAAAGTAGAGCGCGCTCTGTAAACCGGCCTAATACACCTGCTTACCGCGGGTGTTTTTTTATTGCAATTTTTATGTTACAATCCATGTATGTTCGATAGGGATACAGAATTTGGACACATACACTTCACCAGAAGCGTAATAGAGAGAATAATAAACGACGCTGTCGAAGGATGCGACGGCAAGGTCTTTCTGCGCAATTACAGAGGCAAGTACAGGAGCATGGTTCAGGGAACCGACTACACCATCGAACAGACTCATCACGGCACGGACATAGTGGTCTACGTCGTAATCGCCTTTGGAGCGGGAATAGGAAAATACACCAAGCAGATGCTTGAATACATATACGACAACGTCGAGAAGGTCATGGGCGAAAGACCTCATCACGTTAAGATAGTCGTAACAGGCGTGCAGTCCAAGGATATCGCCAAGAGACACATCGAAATCACAGAGTAGAGATGGAGCTTCAGGACAGGATCACAACATTAACCGGTGTGGGACCGAAAAAGGCCGAGGCTTTTGCGCGGCTCGGAGTGGAGACCGTCGAGGACCTCATCTTTACTTTCCCGAGAATATACGAAGACAGAAAGAACATCGTCAACATTGAGGACCTTAAGGAGGGCGAAACGGCTCTCTTCGCGGGCGCTGTTGACGCCATAAGACCGGGCGGATTCAGCAGGGGAAGAAAATCCAGAGTGCTGAGGATGCTCGTTACAGACAATACAGGCTCAATAGAGGTTGTATTTTTTAATGCGGCGTATCTCGCAAAGACAATACACCGGGGCGACAGGCTCGCCTTCTTCGGAAAGCCTGTAATAAACAGGGGCAGGCTGCAGGTTGTGCACCCGCAGTTTGAAAAGGAGAAAACCGTTCAGACGGGCATACTACCGATTTATCCCCTTACGAGCGGAATTACCCAGAGGGAGATGAGGCGGCTGCAAAGGCTTATTGAGCCCCTTTATCCGCAGGTCGAGAGCATACTGAGCGAAGAGACCGTGCAAAGGAACAATCTCTGCGACATGGAGTACGCCATAAGGAACGTACACTTCCCGAGCGAGAGGCAGCACTATCTGGAAGCCAAGTACAGACTGGTATTCGATGAGTTCATGACACTGGAGACAGGGCTCATGGCTTCCAGGATGAACGAGAGATACGAGGGCGAAGGCCCGATGTTCGATGACGACGGCTCCGAAAGGGAATTCATCGATTCCCTGCCATATCCGCTGACAAATGCTCAGGAGCGCTGCGTCAGGGAGATAACGGCCGATCTGATATCTTCAAAGCCTATGAACAGGCTGATACAGGGCGACGTAGGCTCAGGAAAGACAGCGGTGGCGCAGATCGCAATGTTCAAGGCCGTAAGAAGCGGCTATCAGGCTGTGATGATGGCGCCGACGGAGATACTGGCAAGGCAGCACTACGAGGGAATAAGCCGGGATTTTGATGCTTTTGGAATAAAGACCGGATTCCTGTCCGGAAGCATGAAGGCCTCCGAAAAGAGGCAGGTGCTGGAGGATCTCGCAAACGGAAGCGTGCAGGTGCTCATAGGCACCCACGCCGTGATACAGCCCGATGTTGTGTTTGACAATCTGGGCCTCGTAATTACAGACGAGCAGCACAGATTCGGAGTAAGCCAGAGGATAAAGCTTAAGGACAAAGGCGACATGCCTAATGTTCTCGTCATGACGGCGACGCCTATACCGCGAACGCTGGCAGTGGTGCTGTACGGCGACATGGACGTATCAGTAATAGATGAGATGCCGCCGGGAAGAATCCCAATAATAACAAGATGTCTCACGGGCGACGGAGCAAGGGATAAATGTTACGACTTCGTTGAGAGGCAGATAAGGCAGGGACGTCAGGCCTATGTGGTGACGCCGCTCATAGACGAATCCGAGGCCATGGACGCCAGGTCCGTAACTCAGGTTTACGAAGAGCTGGCGAAGAGATTTAGCCGCACCGAGATGATACACGGCGCAATGAAGCAGGCCGAAAAGGACGACATAATGGCCAGATTCAGCGCAGGAGAGATAGATGTACTCGTATCTACAGTTGTGATCGAGGTTGGAATAAACGTGCCGAACGCTGCGGTGATGGTGATAGAGAACGCTGAGAGGTTCGGCCTGGCGCAGCTTCACCAGCTGAGAGGGCGCGTCGGAAGAGGGCAGTGGCAGTCCTACTGCTTCCTCATAATCGAAGGCAGTTCGGAAGTGGCCGAAAAGCGCGGAAAGATCATGGAGGAATCCTCAGACGGGTTCTACATCGCGGAGGAGGATCTGAAACTGAGGGGACCGGGCGAGATATTCGGAACGCGGCAGCACGGCCTTCCGGACATGAGGCTTGCCGACATGGTCAAGCACATGAACGTGCTGAACGCCGCCAGGGACGAAGCGAAGGCGCTGCTTGAAGCGGATCCTCATCTCGAGAAGCCGGAAAACGCGCCTCTGAAGCGGAGGGTCGAAAAACTCTTCGGAGAGGATCTGACTCTGAATCTTTAGACAGGAGAAAACACATGAGAGTAATAGCAGGCAAATACAAGGGCAGAAAGCTGAACTCACCCGAGGACAGCAGCGTACGTCCGACTACGGACAAAGCCAAGGAGGCGCTGTTCAGCATTCTGACAAATGAAATATACGGTGCGAGAGTTCTGGATTTGTTCGCCGGATCCGGAGGACTTGGAATTGAGGCTCTGAGCAGGGGCGCGTCATACTGCCTCTTCGCTGACTCATCCAGGAGGAGCCTTGATCTCATAAGATCCAACATCGCCCACTGCGAGATTGAAGAGCCGACGAGAGTTGCGGCAGGGGACTACGCGAAGATCCTGAGAAATCTGGCGCGCAGAATCGAAGATGGCATCGAGGAGCCATTCGATATAATACTTCTGGATCCTCCGTACGACGCCGGATACATGGATAAAGCCTTCGCGCTGATAGCCGAAGGAGGCATTCTGGCACCCGATGGAACCATAGTCGCCGAGCACAGAAAACATGAGGAGCTTCCGGAGGATCTTCACGGGTTCACAAAAACCAAAGAAAGACGATATGGTGTGGTGAAACTTTCTATTTACAACAATATGTAGTTGCTTTATAAAATAAACCGTGATAGAATCTTTTAGTAGCTGCAGGAGGAATTCTATGAAGACAAAAGCTCTATATCCAGGCTCATTCGATCCGCTTACCATGGGACATTTGAACATAATCCGCAGAGCGGCGAAGCTGTATGATGAGCTTACAATAGGCGTAGTTTCCAACCCGTCCAAAGCCTCCATGTTCACTCTCGAGGAGAGGGAGGAGATGCTTAAGGACGCGCTTAGGGACCTGCCTAATGTCAAGGTGGATCATTTTTCTGGGCTGCTTGCTGATTATGTCAACAGGATGGGATTTGACGTAGTGGTCAGAGGCCTGAGAGCCACGACGGACTTCGAGTATGAGATCCAGATGGCGCAGATGAACGCCAGACTGTTCAACGAATCCGTTGAAACCGTATTCCTGATGACGGATCCGCAGTATTCGTTCATAAGCTCGAGCGTGGTAAAGGAAGTCCATACGCTCGGGGGATGCATAGACGGTCTCGTACCGGATGAGATACTTAAGAGAATGGTCAAATAAAGGTTATTTGTCAGGAGGACACTAATGAGAGTTTTGGAATTACTGGAAGAAATCGAAGAAATAGTGGATACAGCGGCAGGATTCCCGCTGACAGGCAAGATCATGATAGACTCGGAGGAACTGCTCGAGATAGTCAGAGAAATCAGATCAGAGCTTCCTGACGAGATCCAGCAGGCTCAGTGGATAAAGAACGAGCGTGAGAGGATCATGACCGAGGCAAAGAACCAGTACGAGCAGATCATAGCTGACGCACAGAAACAGGCTGAGTCCCTCGTTGAGAACAACGACATAACAGTCCAGTCAAAGATGAGGGCGGACGAGCTGATGAGCGTTACAGAAGATACGGCCAAGCAGCTCAAGGTCAGCACATACGAGTATCTCGACGGAATACTCTACAACTTCCAGGGCAAGATGGAGCATCTCAACTCAATATACTTCGGCGACATGTTCGGCAGCATCGAGAAGGCTTTTGAAGAAATCAACACCGCTCTCGCCGCCAACAGAGGCGAGCTTCAGGAGATGGCTTACAAAGCGCAGGTCAGCGCGGAGAGCCAGCCTGAATATTCAAAGCCGCTTCCTGACATGGACATGCCGATCGAAGGAGAGGAGCCAGAGGAAGAGTAAACCGGAAATGAGTAATAAAGATGTGTCAGGGATCAACGCTCTGGCACATTTTTTTGAGCGGATGGAATCAATCTATGAAAACAGTAGGAATTACAGCTGAATACAACCCGTTCCACAACGGCCACGCCTATCACATCCAAAAGGCCAGAGAGCTCGCGGGCGCGGACTGCGTGATCGCAGTAATGAGCGGTGATTTCACCCAGAGAGGCGAACCGGCAGTCGCGGACAAGTGGGAAAGAGCAAAGGCAGCAGTATCCGCGCCGGAAGGCGCTGCGGATATTATCGTCGAACTGCCTTTTGCGTTTGCGTGCAGCAGGGCGTCTATCTTCGCCGCCGGGGCCGTCGACATGCTGGCGTGTCTCGGGGCGGACTGCATATCCTTCGGATGCGAGGCTGAGGAGCCTGAGCTTCTCAGACAGACCGCGAAGGTTCTCGTGTCAGAGAGCGAAGCGATAGAAGAAGCCAGAAGCGGATTCATGAAAGAGGGCCTTTCAGGCGCAAAGGCATACGAGCTTGCTGTATCAAGAGTTGCGGGTGAAGAGGCATCGGGGCTTTTGCTTGAGCCTAACAACATACTTGCTCTGGAGTACATGAAGCGCATAATCTACTGGCGCGGCAGGGGACGCGAAATTGAGGACCTGCCGGTAACGAGATACGGCAGCGGATACGGCGGCGTTTCACAGGACGGTCTGGATTTCGCCGGGGCAGGCGCGCTGAGAGACATGATCCGTGAGGGCGCCGACGTAAGCCGTTTCATTCCTGTTGAGATAGCCTTTGAGGACGGCGGGGCCGTATCGGCCAGATATCTGCAGCTTCTCAAGGGGACTGTTCTGAGGAGCGCTCCCGAGGACATAAGCCGCATCCGCGGCGTGGGAGAGGGCCTTGAGAACAGCATAATCCGCGAGATAAAGACCGCGCAGACAACAGAAGATCTTATATCCGCGCTGACATCAAAGAGATACACGGGGGCGACCATCAGGCGCGCTCTGACGAACATGCTCGTAGGTCTCAGCTGGAAGGAGGCCGATTTCCTGACGTCAAGAGCTCCGGCCGCGGGAAGACTTCTGGCCGCGGGAGAAGCCGGCAGGAGGTTCATGAGAGAGCGTTCAGGCGACGGTTTCACCATAGTCACCAACATGAACAGGGAAGAGAAGGGGCTTGCGGCTGCTGACAGGCAGATGCTTAAACTGGACGAAACAGCGGCGGATATTTACAATCTTCTCTGCGGCAGGGACATCTACTCTTCATCAGACAGGGTAACAAGTCCATATATTGAATAAAAAATGTTCCGCAGAGGACGACAGAGGGGTTTTTTGTGTTATAATTATACGTGCGCTTTCGCACAGTTAGCTTAAGAATAATCAATGATCACAGGAGGAAACCTATAATGAAAGTATTAGTAATCAACTGCGGCAGTTCTTCACTGAAGTATCAGGTACTCGACATGCAGAACGAGACGCTGGAGTGCAAGGGCCTCGTTGAGAGAATCGGAATGGACGGATCCGTGATTACTCACGAGAAGACAGGAATGGACAAGTTCAAGCTGGAAGTTCCGATGGAGAACCACAAGGACGCAATCGGTCACGTACTCGACGCGATTCAGGACGCGGATCACGGCGTAGTGAAGAGCATGAGCGAGATCGGCGCAGTAGGCCACAGAGTAGTTCACGCAGGCGAGAAGTTCGCCAGATCAGTCCTCATCACTGATGAAGTTATCAAGGCTCTGGAAGAGTGTACTCCGCTCGCGCCGCTGCACAACCCACCGAACCTTCTCGGTATCGCGGCTTGTCAGGAACTCATGCCGGGAACTCCTATGGTAGGCGTTTTCGATACAGCGTTCCACCAGACAATGCCTCCTGAATCATACATATACGCGATTCCGTACGAGTTCTACACAAAGCATGGAATCAGAAGATACGGATTCCACGGAACATCCCACAAGTATGTAGCTGAGAGAGCAGCTGACATCCTGAACGTAAACCTGGATGACCTGAAGCTGATCACATGCCACCTGGGCAACGGCGCTTCAGTATCAGCCATCAAGAGAGGCAAGTGCATCGACACATCCATGGGATTCACACCGCTCGAGGGACTCGTAATGGGAACAAGATCAGGCGACATCGACCCGGCTATCGTTACTTACATGAGAGAGTGCGAGAACCTGGATCAGGGCGTAGCCAATGAAATCCTGAACAAGAAGTCAGGCGTTCTGGGAATCTCCGGCGTATCCAGCGACTTCAGAGATCTGGAAGCAGCAGCTGAGGAAGGAAACGAGAGAGCTCTGCTGGCCCTGAAGGTATTCGCTCACAAGGTAAGATTCTACATCGGAGCTTACATTGCTGAGATGAACGGCTGCGACGCTATCGTATTCACAGCGGGCGTAGGCGAAAACGATATCGGCATGAGAGACATCATCTGCAACGACCTGGGCAACCTGGGCATCAAGCTGGACGTTGTAAAGAACAGAGTAAGAGGCAAAGAGACGATCATTTCCAGAGAAGACTCACGCGTTAAGCTCATCCTCATCCCGACCAATGAGGAACTGATGATAGCAAGAGACACTCTGGGCATCGTAACGGGAAAAATAAAATAAACGGAAAGAGGTAGCAGTAACAGTAAATGAAAAGAAAACCAAACATAGCAGTAGTAGGAGCAACGGGAGTCGTCGGATCGACTTTCCTGAAGGTTCTGGAGGAGAGAGATTTTCCATTTGAAAACATATACATGATGGCATCAGCCAAGTCGGCGGGCAAGACACTGACATTCAAGGGCAAGGAGTATGTTGTCGAAGAGCTTACAGAGCATTCCTTCGACAAGCCTATAGACATTGCTCTGTTTTCGGCCGGCGGCAGCACAAGCGCCAAGTTCGCGCCGATAGCCGCGTCAAAGGGAGTCACAGTAGTCGACAACAGCAGCCAGTGGAGAATGTATGATGATGTTCCGCTTGTAGTGCCTGAGGTTAACCCTGAGGACATCGCGTGGAACAAGGGAATAATCGCCAATCCGAACTGTTCGACCATACAGGCCATGGTAGCGCTCAAGCCGCTCCAGGACAAGTACGGCATCAAGAGAGTCGTATACTCCACGTATCAGGCCGTATCAGGTTCAGGCGTCAAGGGCATCAACGACCTCAAGAACGGTCTTGAGGGAAAGAATGAAGATCTTCAGGCGTACGCTCATCCGATCGCAGGCAACTGCCTTCCGCACATAGATGTATTCCTTGATAACGGATACACCAAGGAAGAGATGAAGATGATCAACGAGACACACAAGATCCTTCATGACGACGACATCAAGGTTACCGCGACTACTGTACGTGTTCCTGTTTTCGATTCACACAGCGAATCCATCAACATCGAGCTCGAGAAGCCTTTTGAGCTTGAGGATGTGGTCGAGTGCTTCAGACAGTTCCCGGGACTCATCGTTCAGGACGACGTGGAGAACAACGTGTATCCGCTGGCTCTGGACGCCGCGGGAACCGACGAGGTTTACGTGGGCAGAATCAGAAGGGACTACTCCGTTGAAAACGGCATCAACATCTGGGTCGTTGCGGACAACATCCGCAAAGGCGCCGCAACGAACGCCGTGCAGATCGCGGAGAAGCTTCTGGAAACTCTGCCGGACTAAGGGCATAACAAAAGAGCACCTTCAAGGTGAACTTGTCAACTAAAAGTAGACAAGTCAAAAAGAGCAAACCTCAATCACAAGAACCCCAGATCAGTTCTGTACTGAACTGGGGTTTTGTATTGCAGT
>CADAHK010000008.1 GCA_902787725.1 uncultured Eubacteriales bacterium
TAACGAACGGCATCGCCTACAGAAGATGGCTGTGTCAGGCGAACCCTGAACTGGCTTCGCTCATAGACGAATGCATCGGCACGGATTACCGCAGGGACGACCGCAGGCTTGAGGACTTCTTCCGCTACCGCGAGGACGCGGCTGTCTGCGAGAGGCTGGAGCAGATAAAGCGCGACAACAAGGCCAGATTTGCCGACAAAATGAAGAAAAAGTCCGGCGTTGAGATAGATCCGGATTCCATCTTCATCGTTCAGGCGAAGAGACTTCACGAATACAAGAGACAGCTGATGAACGCTCTGCGAATCATCAGCCGCTACCAGATGCTCAAGGATAATCCGAATATCGACATGAGACCGGAGACGTATCTCTTCGCCGCAAAGGCAGCCCCGAGCTACTTCCTGGCAAAGAGAGTCATCGAGCTTATCTGCAAGCTGGGCGAGGAGATAGACCGCGACCCTGTGATATCGTCGAAGCTGAAGGTCGTCTTCCTTGAGAACTACAGCGTTTCCATGGCGGAAAGCCTCATGCCGGCTACCGAGATCTCCGAGCAGATTTCCCTGGCGGGCAAGGAAGCCAGCGGCACAGGCAACATGAAGATGATGATCAACGGCGCCGTTACGATAGGAACTCTCGACGGAGCGAATGTCGAGATCCGCGAAGCGGTCGGACCTGACAGCATCTTCATATTCGGAAAGCGCGAGCATGAGGTAAGGCAGGCGCTTCAGGATGGATACAACGCGTATGATGTTTACGCGAATGATCCTGTACTGAAGAGAGCCGTGGATTCACTCCAGAAGGGATTCGCCGGAAAGAGCTTCGACGTTCTCAACGATTACCTGCTCATGCCTTCGTACAGCATAGCCGACCCGTACATGTGCCTGCTTGACTTTGAAGATTACTGCAGAGCCCATGACGACATTCAGGCTGCTTACGAGGACCGCAGAAGATGGAACACGATGTCCATCGAGAATATCGCAAAGGCAGCAAGATTCGCGGCTGACAGAAGCATCCGCGATTACGCTGACCGCATCTGGAATACGGCTCCTGTCAGTGACAGATAGACAGGATTAAGTGATAAAAAAGAGGATAGGGTGTAAAAGATGGGCAGACAATTACGCGGCAGCTTAATGCTGTTCACAACAGCGCTTATATGGGGTACCGCTTTCGTTGCTCAGAAGAGCGGCATGGACGCGATGCCGCCTGTGGCGTTCAACGGAATCCGTACTGTAATAGGCGGGATAGCGCTGCTTCCGGTCATATACATCATGACCCGGGTAGCAAAAGGCAAAGGCACTTTCCGTGAGGAGACGCCTCAGGAGAAGAAGACCCTCTGGATAGGGGGCATCTGCTGCGGGCTGGCTCTTTGCGCTGCCGGAAACATCCAGCAGATAGGCATGTGCTACACGACGGCGGGCAAGACCGGATTCATAACGGCGCTGTACGTCATACTCGTACCGCTCCTGGGGCTGATTCTGAAGCAGAAGATCCGCCCTATATTCTGGGCGTGCGTCGTTGCTTCGGCAATCGGACTTTACCTGCTGTGCATTCCGGCGGACGGCGGCTTCGGAAGCGTCAACAAGGGCGACCTGATCATACTGCTCTGCTCGCTCATGTTCGCCTTCCACATTCTGACCATAGACCACTTTTCGCCTAAAGTAAACGGAGTCAAGCTGTCGTGCATACAGTTCTTCGTAGCGGGAGGGCTTTCGTGCCTTCTGATGTTCATCATCGATCCGGCTCTGGGGTTCAGCTTGCCGACATGGGCGAACATCCAGGCTGGCTGGTTCGAGATACTGTACGCCGGCATAATGTCCTGCGGAGTTGCCTACACGCTGCAGGTGGTCGGACAGAAGGACGTTGAGCCGACGCTGGCGTCGATGATCCTTTGCCTCGAATCCGTATTCGCGGTAATAGCCGGCGCTATCCTTCTGGGCGAGACAATGGGCCCAAGGGAAATAATAGGCTGCGTGCTCATGTTCGTAGCCATAATGGTTGCGCAGCTTCCATCAAAGGATCCCGCTGCGGAAATAGAAAAGAAATAATCAGCCTGCTTTTGCGGCAGCTACATCTGACTTAATGACGGGACGCGCTTTCTGATAGTGCGTCCTAATATTATGGAGATGATGATCTTCACGACATCGAAGGCCACGAACGGAATTACGCCCGCTGCGAGAGCGGCCTGAAAACTCATGCCCGCGGATATGGACAGCCACGCCGTGCCGAAGGCGTAGAGAACGGCAAGGCCGAGAAGCATGCCCAGGAACTGAATGACTACTTTGTCGTAGAAGCGGTGGATGAACCATCCGGCGATCAGAGCCATGAAGATATATCCGAGTAGGTATCCGCCTGTAGGACCGGCGATTTTGCCGAACCCTCCGGCGAAGCCTGAAAATACGGGAACCCCGACGGCGCCTATCAGGAGATAGATCAGGACCGCAGCGGTTCCTCTTTTTGTGCCGAGAATGTAGACACTGAGGAATATGGCCAGCGGCACAAGAGAGATTGGAACAGGTCCGACAGGAATAGCAAGAGGCCCCAAAACGCAGATGACCGCTGCCATGAGAGCGATCGATGTAATTGAAAAAGCTTTTGAAGTCGTACCATTGGATGTCATTTTTACCTCCTGCGCGGGGCCTCGCCGTAACCGACAGTCAGGCCAAAGTCAACAATTAAATATACTTAGTTTACAATCGGATAATAACACCGAACATTCTACATGTCAATAAACTGGTGTATAATACGGGCATGAAAAAAATTGCTTTCATTCTGCCGATTCTCGCGGGAGTGTGTTTCGGTTCAATCGGAATATTCATCAGACTGTTCAGTGAAGCGGGGTTCAACAACATGGCTATTCTCTCGACCAGAAACGCCATATCCGCGCTTATGCTGTTTGTTTTCATGTTCGTTTACGACAGGGATCTGCTCAGGTGCAGGGTAAAGGATCTTCCGGTCCTTCTGGGAGGCGGATTCGTCGGCATGACTCTGACGAATGTCTTCTATAACATAGCCGTGCTGAATCTGTCCCTTGGTTTTGCCGGAGTTCTAATAGGTCTGTCGCCGGTTTACGTTGTCATAATAGCTGCGTTCCTGTTCAAAGAGAGAGCAACCCGCAGGAAGCTTTTCGGCATGGCGCTCGCCATAATAGGCGTAGTGATGGTCAGCGGCGTGATCGAAAACGGCATTACGTTCACGGCGCTCGGCCTTGCGGCAGGTCTTCTGTCGGGAGTCTTCTACGGAATGACCAGCATATTTACGAAGATCTGCATCGGCAGGGGATACAACGGACTTACGATAACATTCTACGCGGTGCTCATAACTGCGCTGACAACGGCGCCTTTCGCCAATTGGGGGCAGGTTGCCGAATATACTGCCGCGTTTCCAATATCCCACTCGCTGCTCATGATAGCCCACGCCCTGATCGGCGCCGCGCTGCCTTACCTCATGCTCAACGTTTCCCTGAGATTCATAGAGGCGGGGAAGGCTTCAATCCTTACTTCGAGCGAGCCTGTATCGGCGATGCTCTTCGGCGCTTTTGTATACGGTGAGAAACTGACTGTAATATCCGCCGCGGGCATGGCCATAGCAGTTACGGCATTCGGAATAATAAGCACCGACAGGCGCACTTAATTCTTTGATAACAATTTGCGATGCTTTATAATATAGACAGCGGAGGTAACTGAGATGAAAGTAAGATTTAATGAAAATCAGGAGATCGTTGACGCCATAAAGGAAGGCCTGGAGAAAACGGGCGGCTACTGCCCGTGCAGAATCGAACGCACTGAGGAGAACAAGTGCATGTGCAAGGAGTTCCGCGACCAGATCGCCGATCCGGAATTCGAAGGCTACTGCCACTGCATGCTCTACTACAAGTCCATTGAGGACTGATGCAAAGGCAGGAGAAAGGGGGTCATTTATGCAGTACGAAATGACGTGGAGAGTGCAGTACTATGAGACCGACAGCATGGGCATAGTGCATCACTCCAATTACGTAAGGTATTTTGAGACTGCGAGGACTGAATTCATAAGGGACGCAGGTCTGCCTTACAACCGCATCGAGGAGCTTGGGATATACATTCCTGTGATCGGAGTCAAGGTTGACTACAAGACGGGAGCTGTTTATGACGAGGTCATCTCGCTGATTTGCAGACCGACTGAATTGTCACATGCGTCCTTTGAGCTGGAGTACGAGGTAAGGAACGCTGAGACAGGCCAGCTTCACGCGAAAGGATGGAGCAGACAGGCTTTTACGGACAAGACATTCAGACCGGTAGTCGTCAAAAAAGCAGCGCCTGAAGTATACGAAGTGTTCAGGAGAATCTACGAGGACGACCATTAGGATGAAGCCTGAGGCAATAATCATAATCAATTCAGTTCTGACCAAAGCGGTGTACGCCCTGTACCCGCTTCTGCTCATATATCTTGCGGTTTACCATCTGACAGACAGGCAGCCAGGCTTCGTGCCGGCTGTTCTTGTGCCCGGGATATCTTTTGTGCTGCTCACAATATTCCGGAACATGATCGACGCGCCGCGCCCCTATGAGATGCCCGGCGCCAGACCGCCTATCATAAAAAAAGACGCCCCGGGAAAGTCCTTCCCGAGCCGTCATGTATTTTCTATTTTTGTCATCGCCGTTACGGTGTTCTGGGTCTGGCCCATTCCCGGTATCATCGTCGGCGCCGCGGGAGCGCTTCTCGCCTGGTGCAGGGTTGCCGGCGGCGTTCACTTTCCGCGCGATGTCATTGCGGGAGCACTCATCGGAATCGGATGCGGGCTCCTGGGATACTACGTGATCCTGCCGATAATCTAGCATACCGCCGCTAATCCAGTCTGTTTAGCATTCCGCCGTTCAGCCAGCTCGAAAGATTATCCGTAAGTACGTCGATTACCATCTGGCGCATCTCTTTTGGCGCCCATGAATTGTGCGGGGTGATGACGCAGTTGTCCAGACCGAGAAGAGGGCAGTCTGCTTCAGGAGGCTCTTTTTCGAGAACATCCAATCCGGCGCCTGCCAACCTGCCGGAACGCAGCGCCTGAGCAAGTGCCGCCTCGTCGACGAGACCGCCTCGAGCCGTGTTGATCAGGATCGCGCCCGGCTTCATCTGCTCGATGAACTCCGAGTTGATCATGTGCTCATTGTCCGCGGTGAGAGGGCAGTGAAGGCTGACGAAGTCGGATTTTACGGCCGCCTCCCTGTCGCGGCTGTATACGTTCACGGTCATGCTGAAGGCCTCGGCAATCTGTCCAACCTTTTTTCCGATCTGGCCGTAGCCTACGATGCCGATGCTTTTGCCCGCCAGCAAAGTAATCGGCTTTTTCCAGTAGCAGAAGTAAGGGTTGCTGGTCCATTCGCCTGAATTCACGGATTCCGTGTGCAGCCCGACGCTGTTGGTCAGCTCCAGAATGAGGGCGAAAACGTGCTGCGCCACAGCGTCCGTCGCGTAGGCCGGGACGTTTGTGACGGCTATGCCCAGATCCGACGCGGCCGCAACGTCGACGTTGTTGTAGCCTGTCGCGGTCAGGCCGATGTATTTCATGTTTGGAGCCTGCTCCATGACCTGCCTTGTTATCCTGGTTTTGCTTGTGAAAACAATCTCGCAGTCGCCTATGCGCGGCACGAGATCATCGTTGTAGCTGCTGTCGTACACGGTAAATTCATCGCACAGGCTGCCGAGCTTGTCCCAGCTCAGATCGCCCGGGTTGATCGTGTATCCGTCGAGTAAAACTGCCTTCATTATCTGCCTCCGATTTAGCTAAAGGTTAGTCTGCTTTTGCATGAATTAAGCGGATTCATTGTACAATAGCGACTGTGGAAAGTCCAGCCGTCATGTGATACAATAACTCTGTATGAAGACCGTAGTAGCAGCGACGAGAAACAGACACAAAATCGAAGAGATAGGAGAAATTACCGGCCGTTTTGGAATGTCCATCATCTCCAGGGACGAAGCCGGAGTTCCGCCTGTCGAGATTCCCGAAACGGGCAAGACTTTCGAGGAAAATTCGTACATAAAGGCCTATGAGATCATGAAACTCTGCGGACAGATAACCGTGGCGGATGACTCGGGCCTCGTCGTCGATTGCCTCGATGGAGCACCCGGCGTGTTTTCCGCGCGCTTCGGCGGCTTCGAAGGCCTCTGGCCGGATGATGAAGGCGATGCAAAGGCAGACCGTCCGGCGGCTGACACGCCTGACAGCGACAACAACGCGAAACTCATTCGTCTTATAAAAGACGTTCCATACGAAAAGAGAACAGCCAGATTCGTATCGGTTATAACCATGGTGTATCCTGACGGGAAGACCCTGGTCGCCAGAGGTACGGTCGAAGGGCATCTTGTCCTTGAGGAGAGAGGGGACAACGGGTTTGGATACGACCCGCTCTTCGTTCCTGAAGGATACGACAGGACCTTCGGTGAGCTGGGACATGAGATAAAGAATTCAATCAGCCACAGAGCGAGAGCTCTGCAGGTTTTGCATGAGAAACTGGAGAAGGAAACTTGAGCAATCTCATAAACAGATTCAAAAGAATGTTCATAGTGGGATTCCAGCAGATCCAGGATCCTTATTACCACGGGTTCGCGGCGCAGATATCCTTTTATCTGATGCTGTCCGTAGTACCGATCCTGATCCTTATCATCCAGTGTCTGGGTCTCTTCGGCATCAGCATGGAAACGGCGCTGGATGTCATTGAACAGTATACGGGAAACAGAATATCCGGCGTTGTCAGCATGCTCTTCCAGTTCAGCTCCATCGGTTTCGGAAACATCATCTTCCTGATCATCGCTTTCTGGGCGGGATCCAGGGCGTCATTTTCCATATCGCGTATCGCAAACTACACCATGACGGAAGGAAGAAACACGGGAAAGAACTTCTTCGTAGAGAGAGCCCGCGCAATACTGACGATGCTCCTGACCATGATCAGCCTCGTCGCGGCCATCGTAATCCTCTGTTACGGCAAAATCATCCTCTTAGGAATACTTGCCGCCCTGAGAATTGAGGATACGGCATTTGTCGACAGCTTCTGGCTGTGGCTCAGGTGGCCGCTGGGCTTCGTTCTGTACTTCTTCATCATAGGCTACAACTTCTACATACTTCCGACCGTCAGGAAGCCGTTCCGGACGGTTATCCCGGGAGCGATTTTCGCGGCGATAGGAATGTTGATCGTGAGCTGGGCCTACACATTCTACACGAGCAGCCTTGTTAACTACGACATCATGTACGGCGCGCTGTCATCAGTCGTCGCTCTCATGATCTGGTTCCTGCTGCTCTCATGGGTGCTTATTCTGGGGCTCATGTGCAACAAGGTTGTCGAGGACACGAGCCATCCATACAGCAAGCGCGACGTGCCGGAGGAAATCGAAGAGATTAAGTGGTACAAAACGCGCAGCTACGGGACCAACAGCAAGTTCGACATGGACCCTGACGACGTCAACATATCGACGATCAAGGACATTCTGACGGGCGGAGTTCCGGATCAGTCTGATGATGGCGAAACGGCAAAACGCAAGCAGATAAACAAGCAGTAAAAAGCCAATATACGTACTCTCGAGAGGGAGCATTTATGGTATAATCAGCTTAACAAATATTAATGGAGGAATCATTTGAAATGAAGGAAATCAGAATCGGACTTCTGGGGCTTGGCAACATAGGAACAGGAACGTACAAAGCCCTCGAAATGAACAGAGAAATCATCGAGAAAAAGGTCGGCGCAAAGGTCAACATCGTTAAGATTCTCGAGAAGGATGTTGACAGGGAGCGTGACATTACAGTCACCCGCGACCAGTTTGTATCCGACCCGGATGAGATCTTCAAGGATCCTGATATTGACATAGTAATAGAGCTTCTGGGCGGCGTAGAGCCGGCGGCTACATTCATGGAGACAGCCATGAAGAACGGCAAGCACGTAATCACGGCAAACAAGGCCGCTGTAGCGGCGAACTACCCGCGCCTCATGAAGGCGGCGGAGGAGAACGGCGTGCAGTTCAAGTTCGAGGCCAGCGTAGGCGGCGGCATTCCTGTACTGAACCCGCTCGACTGCGGAGCCCGCGCCAACGACTACACCGAAGTTCTGGGAATAGTAAACGGAACAACAAACTACATTCTCCACAAGATGAGCGTGGACGGGATGGAATATGAGGAAGCGCTGAAGGACGCCCAGGAGAAGGGCTTTGCTGAAGCGGACCCTACGGCCGACGTCGAAGGCATCGACGCAGCCAACAAGCTGAGCATACTCATGGCGCTGCTGTTCGGCAAATACGTCCACCCGGACGACATTCCGACTACCGGCATCACGGGAATCACCAAGGAGAAGATTGAAGAAGCAAAGGCAAACGACTGCGTAATCAAGCTCATCGCCCACGCGACCGTCAAGGAAGACGGAGACATCGACTACGAAGTCAGACCGACGTTCATAAGGACATACCATCCGCTTGCCGGCGTTCTCGAGGAGTACAACGCCGTATACGTCAAGGGCAACCTGGTAGGCAAGCTGATGTTCTACGGACCGGGAGCAGGTCCGCTGCCGACAGGAAGCGCAGTGCTCGGAGACGTTATGGAAATAGCAAAGACGATGGACCTGAAGGACACCGCGGAATAATCGGAGGAATAGAAGATGGCAACATTACTTAAACAGTGGCAGAAGCTGATAGGAAACCAGACAAAAGAAACATTCGAGGAGTTCTGGGAGGAATACAGCGGAGCTGAGACAAAGATATACAGCGACATTCTGGATCACCCTGAGGAGAAGATGACCGGCACGATAGCCGAACTCTCAGAGAAGTATGACGTAAGACCGATTATATTCATGGGATTCCTGGACGGAGTCAACGAGAGCATCGTGACGCCGAATGATCTCGAAGGCATGGACGAAGAGTCACAGGTCGAAGTTGAGATCATTCCTGAGAAGCTTTTCTTCAACATGCTCAAGGCTGAAGCGGATTACCTCTACGGCCTGGAACAGTGGAACGATGTGCTTGGCGAAGAGAAGATGGTCCAGATAGCGAAGGAATACAAGCAGTCGAGGACAGTAAGAAGGGCTACGCCGAAGATCGGTCGTAATGACCCTTGCCCTTGCGGAAGCGGCAAGAAATACAAGCACTGCTGCGGTAGATAGTAGATAATGGACGGCATTAAACTGGGTTTTGACCTTACAATTGAGCAGTCCCAGAAGCTGGTGATGACGCCGGAGCTGATCCAGGCGATCCAGATACTCCAGTTCAACACTCAGGAGCTTGATGCCTTTGTACAGGAACAGCTTCTGGTTAATCCGGTGCTCGAGCAGGATCAGGAGAAGGAGACTCCCGAGAACGCTTCGGAGGAAAGATCCGGCGGCGAAGAGGATAAGCTGGACTGGAAGGAGTTCATCAGAAACGGCAGCTACGACGACATAAGCTACAAGGGATACAGGGACAGAGACGAGGACAGGCCTGACACTTTTGAGAGATATGTATCAAGTGATGTCACCCTGCCCGAGCATCTCATGTTCCAGTACCAGTTCGCGACGGTGGACAAGGGATGCCGGCGCGTAGGCAAATACATTATTGAATCCCTCGATGAAAACGGATACATGACATCCACCACCGAGGAGATTTCCCGCGCCACGGGCGTGCGGGAGGAGAAGGTCTGCGAGGCGCTGGACATAATTCACGGTTTCGATCCCGCGGGGGTCGGAGCCAGAAATCTGAGCGAGTGCCTCAGACTTCAGCTTGAGGCGAGAAACGAACTGACGCCTCAGATGGATGAGATAATAGGAAAGCATCTCGAAGACATAGCGAACAACAGACTGTCCGCTGTAGCCAAGGACACGGGAATGACGGTGCTGGAGGTCCAGGAGGCCGCCGACATCATCAGAACGCTTGAGCCGAAGCCGGGCAGGCAGTTCGCCTCTGAGATGGAGACCAAGTACATTATCCCCGATGTTATCGTAGAGAAGATCGAGGATGATTACGTTGTGATAATAAACGAGAGCAGCACGCCTCATCTGACCGTGAGCTCCTATTACAGGAACCTTCTCGGACAGGCGGAAAAGGACAAGCAGCTGGCGGACTACCTTTCGGAGAGAGTCAACTCGGCGAACTGGCTCATAAGGAGCATCGAGCAGAGAAAGCAGACCATATTCAACGTGGTATCCTCTGTGGTCAAGCACCAGAGAGAGTTCTTCGACAACGGCAGCAAGTACCTGAAGACGCTGACGCTCAAGGATATCGCGGAGGAACTGGGAATCCACGAATCGACGGTTTCCAGGTCCATAAACGGCAAGTATCTCCAGTGTCCCAGAGGAGTATACGAGATCAAGTACTTCTTCTCTGCGGGCGTTTCCGACCAGGTGGGAGAGGGCGTTTCGTCCAACAGTATCAAGGAGTTCATGAAAGAGATTATAGATGGCGAGGATAAGCACAGACCATACAGCGACCAGACCATCGTGAAGATACTCGAGGACAAAGGCTTCAACATCTCGAGGAGAACCGTGGCCAAATACAGGGACGAGCTGGGCATACTCTCGTCCTCAAAGCGAAAGAGATATTAACCCTGAGGGGCTGATATATAATCCAATCTATTATTAAATTGAAGATATTTGTTTCAGGAGGAAAAAACTATGGCAATCAAAGTTGGAATCAGTGGTTTTGGACGTATTTCACGTCTCGCAATTCGTTCTTCATTGGACATGCCGGATATTGAAATCGCGGGAATCAACTATCGTAATGCGGACCTGGATTATCTGGTTTACATGCTTAAGTATGACTCGGTATTCGGACGCTTCCCTGGAGAGCTCGGAACGTACGAAGGCGGCATCGTAATCAACGGCAAGCAGGTTCCTGTTTACAGTGAGCCAAACGCCAAGATGATCCCATGGGGTGAATGCGGAGCTGAGTACATCGTAGAAGGAACCGGAGCATACAACACAGCCGAAAAAGCACAGGATCACCTGGATGCAGGCGCTAAGAAAGTTATTATCACAGCACCGGCCAAGGACGACTCTCCGACATTTGTATGCGGCGTAAACCTCGACAAATACACATCTGACATGAACGTTGTATCAAATGCTTCCTGTACTACAAACTGCCTCGCGCCTCTCTGCAAGGTTCTGGAAGACAACTTCGGCATCGAGATGGGCCTGATGGCTACAATCCACGCGGCCACTTCAAAGCAGGTAACAGTAGACAAGAGAAACATGAAAGACTGGCGTATCGGAAGATCCGCTTTCAACAGCATCATTCCGACAACGACAGGCGCTGCAAAGGCAGTAGCTAAGGTTATCCCTTCACTCAAGGGCAAGATGACCGGATTCGCTTACAGAGTACCTACAAACGACGTATCAGTTGTCGACCTGAACGTAATGCTGAAGACTCCGACAACTCTCGAAGAGATCAACGCGGCAGTCAAGAAGGCTTCAGAAAACGAACTGAAGGGCATTCTGGAATATGTTCAGGATGAGTGCGTAACCATCGACTTCGTCGGAGACACTAACACTTCAATCTTCGACTCAACAATGGGCATCGCTCTGAACGACAAGTTCTTCAAGCTCATCGCGTACTATGACAACGAGTATGGCTATGCTACAAAGGTACTGGAGCTCATCAGACACATGTACAGCGTAGACCACAAATAATGAATTAGATAAGTGAAAGGATCAGCATTATGAAAAAAACAGTAAGAGATGTTGAACTTAACGGCGTAAAAGTTCTCTGCAGATGTGACTTCAACGTACCTATGAAGGACGGCGATATCACTGATGATTTCAGAATCGTGGCAGCTCTGCCTACCATTCAGTACCTCATCGAGAACAAGGCTCGTGTAATCCTCATGTCACACATGGGCAAGCCAAAGGGCGAACCGAAGCCTGAGCTTTCGCTGGCACCTGTTGCCAAGAGGCTCGAAGAGCTGCTCGGACAGGAAGTAAAATTCTCGTCCTGCCCGACAGTAGTCTGCGACCACATCAGAGAGGTTGCCGACGCTCTGCAGCCGGGCGAAGTAATGCTTCTCGAGAACACCAGATACAGGGCTGAAGAGACCAAGAGCGAAGAGCCGTTCACAGGCGAACTCGCGTCACTGGGTGAACTCTTCGTAAATGATGCTTTTGGAACCGCGCACAGAGATCACAGCTCCACCGCGGGCATAGCGAGATATCTGCCGACAGTTTCAGGATTTCTCATTGAGAAGGAAGTCAAGTTCCTGGGCGACGCTCTGGAATCACCTGAAAGACCGCTGCTCGCCATCCTGGGCGGCGCGAAGGTCGAGACAAAGATTCCTGTAATGGAGAACCTGCTCGGCAAGGTTGACCAGATCCTTATCGGCGGAGGCATGAGCTACACATTCTTCAAGGCTCAGGGATATGAAATCGGCAAGTCGCTTCTTGACGCTGACAGCATCGACTTCACGAAGGAGATTCTCGCAAAGGCAAAGGATGCCGGCGTTGAGATCCTGCTCCCTGTAGACACTGTCTGCACCGATGACTTTGCAGAAAACAACGTCATCGAGACATACGATTCTGACAAGATCCCTGCGGACATGATGGGCATGGACATCGGTCCTAAGACCGTCGCAATGTACAAGGACGCCATAGCAAAGGCAAAGACCATCGTATGGAACGGACCTATGGGCGTATTCGAAAATCCTAAGTTCGAAGCAGGTACAAAGGCAGTTGCGCAGGCTCTGGCAGACTCAGACGCGACGACCATTATCGGCGGCGGAGACTCCGCAGCAGCTGTTGAGCAGTTCGGACTCAAAGACAAGATGACTCACGTATCCACAGGCGGCGGCGCTTCGATGGAATTCCTCGAAGGACGCGAACTGCCGGGCATTGCATGCATAGAAGAGAAATAACGCGTATAAAGGAGAGGCATGATGAGAATACCTTTAATCGCAGGAAACTGGAAAATGTTTAAGACCAGGGCAGAGGCTGAGGCCTTTGCTTTGGAGTTCAAGGAACTCTATAAAGACACAGACATAAGGGCGGCCATCTGCGCGCCGTTCACCGATCTCGACACTCTGGTGAAGCTGTTCGAAGGAACAGGCGTCGCGGTCGGAGCCCAGAACGTGCACTTCGAGGACGAAGGCGCGTTCACAGGTGAAGTATCCGTCAGGATGCTGGAGGACATAGGCGTAGATTACTGCATCGTCGGACACTCCGAGAGAAGACAGTACTTCGCGGAGACTAATGAAACGGTAAATCTGAAGCTCAAGAAGCTTCTGGCAGGTTCAATAAAGCCAATCATGTGCTGCGGCGAAAGCCTCGAGCAGAGAGACTCCGGCGTGCTCTTCGACTTTGTGAAGACACAGCTTCTTGAAGGTCTCGCGGGAATAAGCGCCGAGGACATGAAGAAGGTGGTAATCGCATACGAGCCTATCTGGGCAATCGGCACCGGACGCACGGCAAGTCCCGAGCAGGCTGAGGAAATGTGCGCTTTCATCAGACAGACTCTCATTGAGATGTATGATGAGGAGACTGCGGATGAAGTCATCATTCAGTACGGCGGAAGCGTCAAGCCGGCAAACGCCACCGAGATAATGAATCAGGATGAAATTGACGGGGCTCTTGTTGGAGGAGCATCTCTCAAGGCCGAAGATTTCATGAAGATTATAGATTTCTGAGAAAAAAGTATTATTCCGAAGGAGGAAAAGTAAATGGCATTGATTGAAGATGTAATCGCAAGAGAAGTTCTGGATTCAAGAGGAAATCCTACAGTGGAAGTTGAAGTTCTGCTGGAGGACGGAACTGAGGGAAGAGCGATCGTACCGTCAGGAGCATCGACCGGCGTACACGAAGCAGTAGAACTCAGGGACGGCGACAAGGAAAGATACCTCGGCAAAGGAACGCTCACTGCAGTAAACAATGTAAATGAGATCATCGCGGACGAGATCATCGGAATGGATCCGTTCGATCAGCCTGGTCTCGACAAGCTGCTCATAGAACTGGACGGAACCCCTAACAAGGGCAACCTGGGCGCAAACGCCATTCTGGGCGTATCACTGGCTGTAGCAAGAGCCGCAGCGGCGTCAGTAGGAATGCCTCTGTTCCAGTATCTCGGAGGAGTAAACGGCAAAGTGCTGCCGGTACCGATGATGAACATCCTGAACGGCGGATCCCACGCCGACAACTCAGTGGACATTCAGGAATTCATGGTAATGCCTGTTGGAGCGACCAGCTTCAGAGAAGGCCTGAGAATGGGCGCTGAGACATTCCACAATCTGAAGAAGATCCTGAAGGAAAAGGGAATGAACACCAACGTAGGCGACGAGGGCGGATACGCTCCTGACCTGGCTACAAACGAGGAAGCAATCCAGGTAATCATCGAGGCTATCAAGAAGGCCGGATATGAACCTGGCAAGGACCTCTGCATCGCTCTGGACTGCGCTGCCAGCGAGTTCTATGATGCTGAGAACAACATCTATGACTGGAAGGGCGAAGGCAGAAAGATGAACGCTGAAGAACTCTGCGCGTTCTACGAAGACATCTGCGGCAAGTATCCTGTAATCTCAATCGAAGATGGCATGGCCGAGGACGACTGGGACGGCTGGAAGCTTCTGGTCAGCAAGCTCGGTGACAGAGTGCAGCTGGTAGGCGACGACCTCTTCGTAACCAACACTGAGAGACTGAAGAAGGGAATCGAGGAAGGCGCTGCAAACGCTATCCTGATCAAGGTTAACCAGATCGGAACTCTGACTGAGACTCTGGACGCTATCGAGATGGCAAAGAAGGCAGGATTCACTGCAGTAGTATCCCACAGATCCGGCGAAACTGAGGATACGACCATCGCAGACCTGGTAGTAGGCGTGAACGCGGGACAGATCAAGACAGGAAGCGCTTCAAGAACTGACCGTATCGCCAAGTACAACCAGCTGCTCAGAATCGAGGAACTGCTCGGTGACGCTGCTCAGTACGCAGGTATGGACGCCTTCTACAATCTGAAGAAGTAAAGCTAAATATATGTTGCTTTTGCAAATCTCCCATGTTAAACTGTTTAAGTTAGATTAGGAGGAGATATAAAATGACATTAGCTCTTAAAATTATTCTTCTGGTTGCCAGTATTGTACTGATTATCAGCATTCTGCTTCAGGAGAGCAGAAGTGCCGGTCTGTCAGGCTCAATCGGCGGTGGAGCAGAGCAGCTCTTCGGTAAGAAGAGAAGCTCCGGTTATGATGCGATTCTGAGCAAGATCGCTACAGTGACCGCGGTTATGTTCATACTGATTTCGATTGTACTGGTGGCAGTAGAGTAATATTGTTAATAATTTTAACGTTTTAAATATTTTCGCAGAAGGCGGTTTATTTAAGAGGTGTCAGACAAGGCGCCTCTTAAAACATCATTATAAGAACTGAAATAAACAGCCGGCGCGAGGAGGAGGACTACAAGAAATGAAAGGAATTGCTGTGATTGCTGTTTGTGCAGCAATCGTAGGACTGATCGTAGCAGTTGTTCTTGCTACATGGATCAAGAAGCAGGATCAGGGCACTGACAGAATGAAGGAGATTTCCGGATTTATCAGAGAGGGTGCTTTTGCATTCCTGAAGAGAGAGTACAAGATCATGGTTATCGTAATCTTGGTACTGTTCTTGCTCATCGGATTCTGCATCAACTGGACAACAGGTATTCTCTACATCTGTGGAGCGGTACTGTCAGTACTTGCCGGATTCTTCGGAATGAATGTTGCTACATGGGGTAACGTAAGAACTGCAAATGCTGCTAAGGAAGGCGGCATGAACAAAGCTCTCAAGGTTGCGTTCAGATCAGGTGCTGTAATGGGTCTGGCTGTAGCAGGTCTCGGACTTTTCGGACTCGGCATGGTAATGGTTTGCCTGGACCTGGCAACTGTTGTTCAGTGCGTAACCGGATTCGGATTCGGCGCTTCTTCAATGGCGCTGTTCGGACGTGTCGGCGGCGGTATCTACACCAAGGCTGCTGACGTAGGCGCTGACCTCGTTGGTAAGGTAGAAGCCGGAATCCCTGAGGATGACCCTCGTAACCCTGCAGTTATCGCTGACAACGTAGGCGACAACGTAGGCGACGTTGCGGGCATGGGCTCCGACCTTTATGAATCATACTGCGGATCAATCATCTCAGCTATCACGCTGGCTGCAGTAGCATCAACCGCGGCAGGCGGATTATTTGATGAAGCTACAGCTGCTATCTTCCCGCTGATCATGGCTGCAGTAGGAATCATCGCATCAGTAATAGGTATTCTCCTCGTTAGGGGCAAGGAAGGTTCAAACCCAGCTAACGCTCTTAACGCCGGAACATATATCGCAAGCGGTATCGTAGTAATCGTTTCAATCATCCTGTCAAAGGCAATGCTGGGAAGCTATGCGTTCTCAGTTGCAATCATCGCAGGACTGATTGTAGGCGTTGCGATTGGTAAGATCACTGAAATCTACACTTCAGAAGACTACAAATCAGTTAAAAAGATTGCAGAACAGTCACAGACTGGTTCAGCAACAACGATCATCTCCGGTCTGGGCGTCGGCATGATGTCCACAGTATGGCCTATCATCTGCATCGCAGTTGGTATCTTCGCTGCTTACTTCGCAACTGAAACAGTTGGAGCAGGCATGGGAATGTACGGAATCGCGCTGGCTGCAGTAGGCATGCTGTCAACTACAGGCATGACTGTTGCGGTTGACGCTTACGGTCCTGTATCCGACAACGCCGGCGGTATCGCTGAAATGGCAGAACTTCCTGAAGGAGTTCGTAACATCACAGATAAGCTCGATGCTGTTGGTAACACTACAGCAGCTATCGGTAAGGGATTCGCAATCGGTTCCGCAGCACTGACTGCTCTGGCTCTGTTTGCTTCATACTCAGCAGTAACAGGTCTGAAAGCAATCTCACTGCTCAACCCGATCGTAATCATCGGCCTGTTCATCGGAGCAATGCTTCCGTTCATGTTCTCAGCTTTCACAATGAATTCAGTTGGCAGAGCTGCAAACCAGATGATCGAAGAAGTAAGAAGACAGTTCAGATCAGACGCTGGAATCCTGGCTGGAACTTCCAAGCCTGACTACGCTCACTGCGTTGACATTTCAACTCAGGCAGCTCTGAAGGAAATGATCGTTCCTGGTCTCATGGCAATCATCGCTCCTCTGGCAGTCGGAATCGTCCTCGGACCTGAGGCTCTCGGCGGAATGCTGGCAGGCGCTCTGGCAGCAGGCGTACTCCTCGCTCTGATGATGGCTAACGCCGGCGGCGCATGGGACAACGCTAAGAAGTACGTTGAAGGCGGAGCTTACGGCGGCAAGGGTTCAGACACCCACAAGGCTACTGTAGTAGGCGACACTGTAGGTGACCCGTTCAAGGATACTTCTGGTCCGTCAATCAACATCCTCATCAAGCTCATGACTATCGTATCAGTAGTATTCGCACCACTGTTCGTAGCCATCGGCGGCCTGATTGGATAATCACAAGCTGAAATCCGGCGCAGCCGGTTCAGCGAAATAGACGCAACAAACGCCCGCGGCAACGCGGGCGTTTTTATTGCCTTTGCATGAGACTGTAAGAACCACAGTCGCAGAACCCAATCAGAACCACAATCGCGGCAAATCAGAACCACAACCGAGGCAAATCAGAACCACAGTCGAGGCAGTATGTGGCGTTCAATAATGTCAATTCTTTTTTCAAGCGTATCGACATCGCGTTCGTAGGTCTCTATCAAGTTGCCTTTGCTTACCGTTTCCGTATACTTTATGATTGCGGCTCGCTCTGATGCGTTGCACCTGTATACGAAATCTTCCATAAGCCCTTCGTGCTCCCATATGATTATCTCACCGTCCGCGAGCATGATTTTGAAATCGTTGTATATGGTGATTTTGCCTGTTGGCGGATAATAACCCTTCCAGATTGACCCCGGCGCATTCATCCATTCCAGTTCAGGCGGGACGTTCCAGTGAACTCCATTTCCGCGGAATGAATAAACCGGACCGCGAAGCTTATTCTCTCTCTTTAGTTTTTCTTCCAGCTGCATTACGAAATCGTGTGCATATATCAGAGCCTGCTCTTCGTAATGAAAAGGCACGGCGAGCAGTTCATTTGCATTCGCAATATCACGCTCGGATTTCGAACGTACATTCAAACCGCACGACGTGGTTACAGCGTCTTTCGGGTCAAGATGCTTCCGAATGAACTGACCCTTATACCATTTGTATTGTTTGCTCGTCAGAACGATTTTCGCAATGTCCAGATTTCCACGCTCGAAAGCCATAATTAGATTTTGCAGCCGATCAATCATTTTCTGTCGTTGTTTTATATCCTTAGCTTTGGTTGACTGTGTGAGTTCAAGTATTTTCAAGAGAGTCTGTAAATACTTCCTTCGTGCCAACGTATTTAGTGCTTCTGAACGCTTGGATAAATACTTCTGATGATTATTGATAAGAGTATAAAAAGATACTTCGGTTCCGTGATTCGAAGTGTATATAGTTCCTTCCGGCAGGCGATTTAAGATATGCTTGATCCTGGTTATGGAAGCTTCGACATCAGGCGGATTGCGAAGAGCAAGCTCTATTGATTTGTTAAAAGCGGAAGCGGTTATAAACATATTGAACTCTATTAAATTACAGAAATAGAAATAAATGTTAGTAATGATAATAAATTACATCAGACTGTTTTGATTGTCAACAAGAGAAAACGGATTCCCGCAGAAAACAGCCAACATCAATCTAAATCTGCGGGAATGAACTCAATAATAGGGTTACGTCCATATAATGGTGTAAATTAATAATAAAAGAG
>CADAHK010000009.1:0-22524 GCA_902787725.1 uncultured Eubacteriales bacterium
TTCCTTGTCGTAAACCAGACCTTCATAACGCATGACCGGCCTTGCGACCTTGATGTTGAGAAGTTCTGATTCGAGACCATTGGCGAAGGCCGCTGTAACCTTTGATTCTGCCCAGTCAACATGCTCGTTGTATTTCACCGCGAGAGACTCGTAAAGAGACTTGTTGTGCACGTCCTCCTCCGTGAGCCCCGGTGCCAGTTCGCATTTGATATGAGCCCTCTCAAGCGCCATCGGCACGCCGGCAGCATAACGCAGTCTCATGATTCTGAAAACTGGCGTGTCAATTTCCCACCCAGTTTCTTCAGACATTCTTCCTGTAACATTGATTTTCTCGAAAGTGAGAAGTTTCACTGAGGTGGATATTCCCATTTTCTCGATAACGACTTTTCTGGAATTATACGCGTCCAGATCGAAATCTATTCTCCTGTGCGCGACGAAGTTCCCTGATCTTTCCTTCGATACTATTATTCCCTTGTCCTTGAGTATCCGCAGAGCGCTCCGAACGGTTCCCTTCTGCACACCATAAACCTCCGCCAGATTCCTCTCAGACGGAATTCTGTCCTCCTCGGCGTATTTGCCTGTTTCGATGGCGTATTCAATTTCTTTGGCGATCACAACATCGCGCGTCAGGACATTTTTTCTCATGGCCTCAATGTTCCTCAGTATCGAACACCATATCCGAAGGCGCCGTCCTTCATGCAGTTTTGGGCGCTGAAATCCGCGGCGTATTCAAAGGCGCGCTGTATGCTCTCTGCAGGCGGGATGTTTCCCCTTCTGTATCCTTCCCTCATCATTTGAACAACAAAAGCTGTAAAGAAGGAGTCACCCGCTCCCATGGTGTCGACAGCGTCAACCATTTTCACTGTGCCTTTGTAGATGCGTTCTCCGTCCCAAAGCTTCTGGCCTTTGCTTCCGTTTGTCAAGATAACGAGCTCGGTGCCTAAATCGTGAACCTTTCGCTGCAGCTCCTCTGCCTGCTTATCAGTCATTTCCTCCTGTGAAAAGAGAGCTATGTCTATATATGGACATACTTTCTTCAGGTATTCGTCCGTTCTGTATTCGTCTTCTGATGAGAAGTCATAGGTCTTCACCTGATCCAGTTCTCCCAGTTTTTTTATCTCGTCAGCCATGTCGGCATAGCAGCCGCAGTGGATCAGATCGAACTCTTTCAGGTAGTCGAAGTGTTCTTCTTCGAGACGCAAAGGCTTCCACTCACCTTCGCCGTATTCGCATCCGATGAACGTCCTGTCCCCGTCTATGAGGGTTACATCGCACCGTTCTGTAGTCAGACCCTTAACAGGTGTGGAGTGTGAAACATCCACGCCGATTTCCCTGAGTGAATCGTAGATGAGCCGGCCTTCTGGCTCATCGGCTATGAGCCCCAGGTATGCCGATTCTTCCCCGCACTGGCGGGCGTAGACAGCGAAGTTCACAGCGTTTCCGCCGGGAAACATTATTCTCTTGTTTACATATCTGTCGACGACGTTGTCGCCAATTCCTATCAGTTTCATGTCATATGTCCTCACTTGTTATTTCCGCGTACTCAAAATCCAGAGCCTTTGCCAGCTCCTCAGGCGAGGTCTCGATCTGCTGACCAATCTTGCCCGCGCTGAACATGATGGTTTCCTTATCCGCCGCGCTTACGTCGATTACTGTTCTGAACTGTTTCTTCATGCCGAGCGGAGAGCAGCCTCCGTGCACATAACCTGTCAGCGGAAGCAGTTCCTTCTGCCTGATCATCGCTATGCTCTTCTCGCCGACGGCGGCAGCCGCTTTCTTCAGATTCAGTTCCGCCGCTACAGGAACGACAAAGACGTAGTGCTCCACAGTGCGTTCACCGCTTCCGCTGCCTTTGCTTACCTTTCCTGCTCCTTCGGCCACGAGAGTCTTGAATGTGCGGGCCGGATCCTGCCCCAGCGCCGCCGCTACTTCCACCCCGCTAATGGCGCCTGTCGACTCATAGTCATGTGTGATATAGGATACGCCATGCTGATCGAGGATCCGCATGGCGTTGGTTTTCTTTGCTTTCTTATTATTCTTGCTCATTATATTATTCCACAGGTTCTTCGACGAATCTTCTGATGGTCAGAATTCTTCCCGGAGCGTGAACGCTGGTCACACAGATTCCGCGGCGGGAGTTGTAGGCGTGAACGATCTTGCCATCGCCCGCGTACATCGCGTAGTGACCCGGATAGTAAACTACATCGCCAGGCTTGGCTTCGGCCAGACAAACGCCCTTGCCCATCTTGTAGAATCCAAGTCTCGGTACGCTGTAACCGAAGTGGCGGTAAACCGAGTAAATGAATCCGGAGCAGTCTGTTCCGTGGGTAAGGCTTGTTCCGCCGTATCTGTACGGATTGCCCACGAACTGCATCCCGTAGTTGACCATCTCCATGCCGTCAGCTTCGCCAAAAGGCGATCCGCTGTAATCGTGCCATGCGGTGTCCGCAGGCCTCGACTTTGTGCCAAGATAGATGACCTTGTCTACCGGCTCCTGTGTAACCTTTTCGGCTACCGGTTCGGAATCAGTCTCCTCGCCGTTCACGAGAGTGACCTCGTTGGTTACGATCTTCTCGCCCTCAGCGCCTTCGGCCTTGAGTTCCATGTTGCCCGAGTAGAGTTCGTCAGTCTTTTCATAGACAGTCTCTGGTTCCACCTTCTCTGTTATGTCCACATCCGTCTTGGTCATGACGTGCATCTTAGGACTCTCAGACGCGTTGTCCTCGAGAACCTTGGCAACAGCCTCCTCCTCAGTGAGAACTGTCGGAGGTTTGACGCCGACGAAGAGGGTTTTGTCCTCTATCTTGAGCTGCTCGTCGATCTGGATGGAATCCAGGTCGCCGTCCTCGGCAACGTAGCTCTCCATGACATCACGGATTACCTTGCTCGCGATTTCCTCGTTTTCTACTATGAAGAGTTCCTTGCCGTCAGCGGAAACGATGCACGGGTCTTCTACCTTTGTGCCGTCTGCGTAGACAGCATAAGGCTTGACCAGCTGATTGAACACAAGACCGGCCGCAACCACGAACGCAAGCGCGATCAGCAGCGCTATGTACATTTTTTTGTAATGTATGATGTTCTCCAGCATAAATACCTTCCTGACTATTTTCTGGTTATCCTGTCAGTTCCCATGTATCCTCTGAGAACTTCAGGAATCACGACTGAACCGTCTGCCTGCTGATAGTTCTCGAGAATCGCAGCTACTGTTCTTCCTACCGCAAGACCGCTGCCGTTCAGTGTGTGTACGAATTCCGGTTTGCTCTTTTCATCAGGTCTGAATCTGATGTTAGCTCTTCTGGCCTGGAAATCCTCAAAGTTGGAGCATGAGGAAATCTCAACGTATCTGCCGTAGCTAGGCATCCAGACTTCAACATCATATGTCATGGCTGATGAGAAACCCAGATCTCCGGTCGAAAGTCTTACGACTCTGAAAGGAATCTCCAGCTTTCTGAGCACTTCCTCAGCGTTATCAGTCAGTGACTCGAGTTCCGCGTAGGAGTCCTCAGGCTTTACGAACTTAACCATTTCGACCTTCTGGAACTGGTGCTGACGAATCAGACCTCTGGTGTCGCGGCCCGCGCTTCCCGCCTCTGCTCTGAAGCAAGGAGTGTATGCCGTGTGGTATATAGGCAGCTGGTCCGCGCTGAGAATCTCGTTATCGTAGAGATTCGTCACAGGAACCTCAGCTGTCGGAATCAGGAAGAAGTCCTTCTGAGGGATGTAGAACATGTCCTCCTCGAATTTAGGGAGCTGTCCTGTTCCTGTCATCGCCATTCTGTTGACCATGAACGGAGGAAGGATCTCAGTGTATCCGTGTTCCTCAGTGTGAAGATCGAGCATGAAGTTTATTACCGCTCTCTCAAGACGGGCGCCGAGGCCTTTGTAAACTGTGAATCTGGCGCCTGCGATCTTGGCTGCTCTCTCGAAGTCGAGAATGTCAAGATCCTCGCCGATGTCCCAGTGGGCCTTTTCCTCGAAATCCTTCTTCGCAGGCTCGCCCCATTTTCTGAGTTCCACGTTGTCGCTGTCATCCAGGCCTTCCTGTACATCCTTGTAAGGAGTGTTCGGCACTTCAAGGAGAGCCTCTTTGAGATTAGCCTCAGCATCGCTTACCTGGCTGTCCAGTTCCTTTATGTCATCGCTCAGCTTCTTCATCTCCGCCATGAGCTCGGTGGTGTCCTCACCGTTTTTCTTCATGACAGGAATCTGCTTTGACTTGACCTTCTGTTCATTCTTCATCTTCTCGACTGTCGCCAGGATCTCTCTTCTCTTGAGATCGTATTCCCTGACTCTGTCGATTCCGAAGTCGCCCTTTCCTCTGGACTCAACAGCCTTCTTTACTCCTTCGTAGTCTTCTCTTATTCTCCTGATGTCAAGCATTAGTAACCTCCGGGTTGTTTATTAAAAAAGATTCTTTCTGTACTTAACGTAAAGGTCTCTCATCTCCTCGACCTTCTCCTGCATTTCGATCTGCAGCTCTGATGCCTTTGCGTAATCCCCCGCTTCAAGAGCGTCGACGATGTGCGTCAGCAGACAGGTGTCCTCGAGGGTGTTCTTGCCGAGGTAGTTGCGCAGGCGTACGAACTTGCCCCAGTAGTGCCTGTCGTAGTCAACGCAGTCCTCATCCTTGTGCATCTTTCTGCAGTGACGCAGCAGCTCCATGGTCTCCGGAACGATTCTGCCCTGAAGCTCCATGGCCCACTGTCCGAGCACCGCTTCCTTGTATGACGTGAGAGCCATTTCGGTCATGACGTCATCCCTCTTGAATATCTCAAGCTTTTCAGGGTACTTGTCAAAGGCGCACATGTTCTCCCACACAGTCCTCGGCACTTCGCCGAAGAACTTGATTCTCTCTTCCTCAGTGTAATCGTCGAAAACGTTCAGCTCGCTCCTGTAGACTCTGTCCTTTTCAAGATAGAAATCCTCATCGCCGTACTCCTTGGAGATGGATTTTTCCAGATCCTCAGGAGTCTTGCCGTGCTCGAGAGCCTCCTTTATTCCGTCCAGCATGGCCATGTATGACGCGGCCAGGACAAGGTAAGTGTTGCTCATCGGGTTAGGCGATCTCATCTCGAACCTTGTGGCCAGAGGGTTGTCGTTTTCTCTTACGAGTCCGATCAGAACTGTTCTGTTACGGGACGGAAGACGCGAGTTGTGACCGAGGGATGTGACCACGCAGACAGGCGCTTCATATCCCGGCTTCTGTCTGTTGAACGCGTCGTTTGTCGAACTTACGAACGGATTGATTACATCGTAGTTCTTCAGAATACCCATGAGCGCTCCGAATCCTACAGGATTCAGGAACTGTTTGTCCGCGTCGACCTGAGCCGGCGAGAGCAGGTTGACTCTCCTTCCGTCCTTCAGGTCTGCCGCAATGCCCATGTGAGTATGCTCGCCGCTTCCGGCAACGCCTTCTATAGGCTTTGCCATGAAGGTTACATCCAGTCCGTATCTTCTGAATATATCTCTTACAACATATTTGATGTGGTTCTCGTTATCCGCGGCCTGAACAGCTGTTGAATACTTCCAGTCGATTTCGAGCTGTTCCATTACATGGTCGTAGCGTCCGGAGTTTCCGAACTTGGCCTTGACGCCGCCTACTTCCTTGTGGCCCATCTCGACTTCGAAGCCGTATCTGTTCAGTACCTGCAGGACTTCCTCAAGGGCCGTTCTTACAGGACCGGTCGTTCTCTTCCAGTACTGCTCTTTAAGCATCTGTGCCGTCGAAAGCTGCTCTCTGTCGGCGTCGTCATCGGGAGTCTTTACCCAGAACTCCAGCTCGGTGGCGGCCGTTACGTCCAGCCTCTCGATATCATCCACGCTGTCGATGTCCATGTATTTGAAGACGTATGGATTCTCTCGCAAAAGCTCCATGAGGTCCTCTTTGAAATTGAAAACAGCGTCACGGAGTATGACTCTGGAGCCTACTCTGTCCGACTCGTTGTGTATTAGGCTGGATGGAATGCGAAGCGTTCCGATCGGAAGACCCGTCTCCGGATCAGTGTAGTTGAAGTTGTAATCCACGAACCAGTTGACAGTTCTGTCAGGGATTATATCAACCTTTCCGTTGTTCAGATCCGCTATTTTCGGCAGTACAACAGAAGACCCGTCTGTCTGAACTCCGTTCTTAAGGAACCCTTCTATGTCCTTCAGGAATTCTTCGACCGGGATCTTTTCATCCGTGTCATTTCCCCCTACATCGATACCTACAAGAGATATAAATTTAATCTCCGGGTGGGCCACTAAGGCCCCCCGGATTTCTTCTTCGCTGTGATTAGCTGCAGGTATGGTGTAGAGCATTCTGTCTAAATCAAATTCCAACATGTTCTTATATGTTACTCTATTACCTATTGCTTTCTGATATTAATTTGTTCGTCTTATTTAGCGAGTTTGTTCAGATACTTCTCAAGCTCGTCCATGTGCTTGCCGTACTCTGCCCAGTCACCGTTGGTCAGTGCTTCCTGAGCTTCGTCGTACGCAGCCTGGGCCGCCTGAATCATCTCGTTCGTGGACATTTCCGCAGGTGCTGCTGAGCCGCCGCCCTGGTCGTCCTTGCCTGCTTCCTCGCTGCCCTTGCTCTCGTGAGCGCTTCCCTCACCGAACATGGAGTTGAGGGCCTCCGCGAGAGTCGCCTCATAAGCGATGTCGTCTCCGAATACTACGATAACTCTCTTGACTTCAGGAATACTGGAGTTCGTAGCTTCCAGATATACAGGCTCTACGTAGAGGATGGAATCTTCGATAGGGATTACGAAGAGGTTTCCTCTGCTGTATGTGGATCCGGATGAATTCCACAGTGAGAATTCCTTCGAGATCTCTGTGTTCTGGTCTATCTGGGCCTCGACCTGCATTGGTCCGTAGACGATCTTGCTCTTAGGCATCTGGTAGAGAACCAGCTTGCCGTAATTCTCGCCGTCATTTCTCGCTACGAGAAGTCCCATCAGGTTCTTCTTGTCCTTCGGAGTGAACGGAATTGAGTTAACGAACTCTGCGCTCTGCTCACCCGGCAGTTTCATGATGTAGTAGTTAGGCGTCATGGACTGCTCGTCGATTCCGTAGATTTCACTCGCGATCTGCCACAGGTCCTCATTCTGGTAGAATACCTTGACGTCGTTCATGTGGTATCTCTGGTAAATCTCAGCCTGAATGTTCAGGAGAGTTCCCGGATATCTGATATGAGCCTTGATTCCGTCAGGCATCTGGTCGAAGTCCTTGAAGAGCTTCGGATAGATCTTCTGGAATGTCTGGGCGATAGGGTCCGTCGAATCTACTATGTAGTAGTTCGTCTCGCCTGTGTAGGAGTCGATGACTACCTTGATGGAGTTTCTTACATAGTCAACATCTGTTTCCTTGCTGTACGGCTCGGAATACGGATATCTGTTTGTTGCTGTGTAAGCATCGACGATCCAGTAGAGGTGACCGTCAACCGTAATCATGTATGGATCCTCGTCGTAATCCAGATAAGGCATGATCTCATGCACTCTGGCTGCGATGTTTCTGTTGATCAGAATCTTTGAATCGCCGTTGATGTTTCCGGATACCAGCATCTTGAGGGATCTCTCTCTTACGGAGAACATGAATCTTGTGAGCAGATTCATCTTGATTCCGTTATCCGCCTTGTACTGGCAGTACTTGTTGCTGTTTCCGTCAGGATAGTCGAACTCGTCCTCGTCCGTGTTTACAAGAACGTAGTCGTTCGTGCTCTCTCCGAAGTAGATTTCAGGATCTGTGATCTGTACGTCTACGGCTGATTCCGGAGGGATGTTCTGAATCAGCATGTCAGGCTGTCCGCTGGCGGTGATCTTGTCTACTCTTGACAGAGTCGCGCCGTATCCGTGAGTATACTTCAGATGTCTGTTCAGCCAGGTGTTGCTGATCTTCTCTTCATTTATCTCTCTTGCAGAGAGGAATGTCTGAGTGTAATCTCCGTTGATGGTGTATCTGTCTACGTCAACGTCGTTGAAGTCGTAGTACTGTCTGATACTCTGAGTCTGGTTGTAGAACTTCTTCGCCGGAGCGTAGTCGTTTATTCTGATGTTTGAAATGGTCTCTTCATTTTTGGCGATGTCGTTGCTGGTCAGGTCTTCCGTCGCCTTGAATGCCTTCATGTTTACGCCGTCGAGACCGTACGCGTACTGAGTGTACTCGATGTTTCTCTCAAGGTATTTGCTTTCCTTGTTGATTTCGTCAGGCGATACGACGAAGTTCTGAACGAGAAGTCCAACGCCGGTTCCCAGAAGTCCGACCGCTATCATGATGGCCGGGATAAGAGCCGCCGGCTTGAATCTCTTCTTCGCGATACCGTAAGCCACTCCGATGGCCGCCAGGACTGACAGTCCAATGAGTATGCGGTACATCCAGAGAGTGATGTTTACGTCTGTAAATCCAGCGCCGTAAACCGCGCCGCCCATGGTGTTTCCAAAGAGCAGATCAAACTGCTTGAGCAGGAAGTATACGCCGATCATCAAGAAGAACAGTACGCCGACAACGATGAGCTGCTTCTCCGCGATGTGGAGAATCATCTTGACGTTTCTGTTGTCGATCTGGGTGTTCTTCTTCGGAGCCCTTCTCTGGCCGCCGCCAAACATGCCGCCGAAACCGCCCTGCTGTCCGCCGCGCTGCTGTCCGCCGCGTCCGCCGCCCATGAACTGCTTGCTGAACTTGCCGAACATGTCGTTGATTTCGCTGAACGGATTGTCGTCGATTGGACGACCGCCTTCGCCGCCTGTGTATCTGTCTTCTTCGTATTCGTACTCGTCTTCAGTGTCGTCGTACTCGTACTCTTCTTCAGGCTCTTCCTCTTCCTCCGGCTCAGTATTCTCTTCAACCGTCTCGAAGATTCTAGGCGTTCTCACCGAGAGCAGGACTGAATAATATACGAATGTAAGAAGAGCAAAGGCAACAATCAGGAGTATTACTATCTGGTTGAGCTGCTCTATGAAGTTAAGCTTGAAGACATAGAAAGATATGTCTATGTTGTACAGCGGATCTTTGATATCGAACTTGGAACTGTGGGTGAACTGCAGTGTCTGGAACCACAGTCTGGTAACCGCGAAATAAGTAGTTACCGCGCCGAAGGCGCCGGCGAGTCCCCACGTAATGAGGTTAAGCCTTTTGTTGTCCGGTATCTCGTCAGATTCGATCCTCTTCACGTATCCCTTCTTGATGAATTTGAGATACACATATGCCAGGAACGTTATGACAATGAACGTCGGTATTCCTATCTTGAGCTGAGTGAACAGTTTGGTCAGGAATACTGACAGATATGTCAGATCCTTGAACCACATGAGATCAGTCAGCCAGTTTATCAGGAGCACAAAGATCAGCACAATCAGAAGTACGATAATGATTATGCCTCTTACTCCTATCTTTTTCTTCTTGCCGCCAGTATTGGTGTTAGTATTCTCCAATTCTTTTAACCTCCTTGTTATGGCTATACTTCGTAGTCAATACCCGAAATGTTGTAATCCGGTTCGTCTCCGGTTATAAGGTGAATGATTTTGTTCAGCTGATTGTCAATCGCTTCCGCAGCTGAGCTGTCCGGAGCAAGCCACTTGATGGCTATTCCTGCCAGCTCGATGACAAATATGATAATAAGGATGATGAGCAGCACTTTAAGAACAGTTCTGCCTGCGCCGCCCTTTTCCTTCTTCTTTGGTTTTGCTTTTACTTCTTTTTTTGCTTCTTCAACTATTTCTGCTGCTTCTTCTGCAGGAGCGGGAGCTGCCGGGACTTCTTCTGCAGCTTCAGCTGCCTCTGCCTGAATCTGTCTCAGTTCTTCAGCTTCCTTCTCACCGTAATTACTGAAGCTGTCGTCAGCTTCCTTGTCGACGTCTACACCTGTCATGACCATGGTGTTGCTGAGACCAGGCTTGAGTCCTTCCTGAGCTACTTCGTCAGGGATGACTGTCGGTTCTTCCTTTGCTACGAAGCCTTCAACTACAGGCTGCGCGACTTCGATTGCGGGTTCCGGTACTTCAAATTCCGGCTGTGCCGCTTCGATTACAGGTTCTGCCACTTCGATTTCAGGTTCCGTCGCTTCGATTACAGGTTCCGCAACCTCGGCTGCAGCTTCCGCAACTTCTTCCTCAACTACTTCTGTCGCTTCGCCTGCCGCGAAATCTGCCATCTCCATCCTCGGTTCGGCGATGTCTGCTATAGCTTCGGGAGTAACGTCCTCAACAGCTGCCGCGGTGTGGTCCTCGAAGATAGCCGCGCCAAGTTCTGTCGCCGCTGCCGGCGCAGAGAGTGCTTCAAGCATCTCTTCAACTGTCTTGGTGTGTTCTATTTCATCTATTGATGACAGGGTTTCCGCCTCGAGTTCTTCAGCCGGAATAACAGGCGCTGCCTTAAGTTCTTCCTTACTGATTCTTCTTGTATTCTCAAGACCTCTGATTACATCTTCCTTGTTAACAGTCTTTGTCTGTACCATTCCGGCAGCCTGACCGATCATGGTCTCTCTGCCTGTTACCGGCTTTTCTCCCAGCAGTTCTTCAACTGTGGCAGGAACCGGTTCCGCAGGCTGTGCCGGTGCTTCAGGCGCCTTGCCTGAAATCGGATCAATGCCAAACTCGGCCAGGAACTGCGCCCTTGCCTTTGCCATTGTGCTGAGGTCAGCCTGGGTCGCTCTGTGCGCGTCCATTCTGGCTGCTTCTTCTTTTGATACTTCTCTTGCGGCCGGAGCTGCAGGCGCTGGCTGCGGCTTCGGAACGATCGTAGGTTTTTCAACCGCAGGTGCTGGTTCCGGAGCAGGTGCTGGTGCCGGTGCAGGTGCTGGCTGCGGCTTTGGAACGATCGTAGCCCTGTCAGCAACAGCTGGTTCGATTTCTACGGTCTTGAACATGTCAGGTGTGATCTGAATTGTAGGTTCGTCAACCGCCGGCCTTGCCGGAGCTGCAGGTGCCGGTGCAGGTGCCGCCGGTTCTTCCTTGACCGTCTCGCCCTTGAGTCCTGCAATGGCTGCCTTTATCTTCGCAGCTTCTTCTTCTCTCATCTTGGCAGTCTGCGCGAGAACTTTTCTCGCCTCCTCGGCAGCGGCTGCTGATTCAGCCTGAAGGCGCAGATTCTCCTGCTTCCTGTCGAGGCTGTTTCTCAGCTCTTCCTCTTCCTGACGGCGTCTCTCTATCTCAGCGATTCTCTTTTCTTTTTCAGTTGCAGCCTGTCTGGCCTCCTGCTGAGCTCTGATCTTGTCAGCCTGCTGCTGAGCTCTGAGCGCTGCTTCCGCTTCAAGTCTTGCCTTTTCCTCGGCCTCTCTCTTTCTCGCTTCCTCTTCAGCCGCGAGTCTTGCTTCTTCTTCGGCCTTTGCTCTGGCCTCTTCTTCAGCTCTTACGCGAGCCTCTTCCTCAGCCTGGGCTCTTGCCGCGGCTTCGGCTCTTTCTCTTTCCTCTGCCTTTGCTCTGGCTTCCTCTACGGCTTCTTTTGCCAGTCTGGCGTCTTCAGCTTTTCTGGCTTCCTGTTCAGCAGCGAGTTTAGCTGCCGCTTCGGCTTCGAGTCTTGTGGCCTCTTCTTCGGCTGCGGCGGCTTCCGCGGCTGCGAGTCTGGCAGCCTCCTCCGCTCTGCGAACCTCAGCCTCCGCGAGTTCTCTCGCCTGGCGGGCCATTCTCTCTCTCTCTTCCTCTTCGGCTCTGATGCGGGCTTCTTCAGCCGCTCTCATCGCTTCGGCTGCCTTTGCCCTCTCTTCTTCTATCATTCTGCGGCGGGCTTCCTCTTCAGCTCTCGCCTGCTCGATTGCTCTCTCGTGAGCCTCTATTCTCTCAAGGACATCTGATTCGAACGCCTTAGGTTCATACGGCTTGTTGACTCCTTCTCTGTCCAGGAACGCTTCCATTGAAGGATCTTCCGTTCTGGCTTCGAATCTCTCCTGCGCCGTCTTCTCAGCGATTTCCTTTTCCTTCTCTATAGGATTTCCGCCCTTGATCTTATCGTATTCTCTGTTAAGTAACTGCTGGAACTCTTCGTTTTTTCTGCTGAAAGTGTAGAACTTATCGATCTTGTCAGTTGCGCTTATCTCCTCGCTGGCAGGCTCCGCGAAAACCTCAGGCTCAGGTCTTGAAGGAATCAGATCCTCCACGTTAAGAGCGTCGGCCTTCTCGTTGATCTCCGCCTTTACCGATTCAGGATATCCCTTTGTAAGTCTCTCCCTAATCTCGGCAGGATCAGCGCTCCAGTCGAAATCTATGTCATCCGTCTTCTCGATAGTGTCTGTATCCGGATACTCATTTACATTCCAATTGATTTCCTCAATGAATGGTTTTCTCACCGGTTCAGGCTCAGCTTCCGGTTCCGGCGTTACTTCCGGCACCTCGGGCTCCTGAACAGGACTTGGCATCTCAGCTACAGGCGATCCGCAAAAGCTGCAAAATCTCGATCCGTCCGCAATTTCTTTTCCGCACTTACTGCAATACATTTGTTAGTTCCTCCTCTAGTTTCTTTTCAGTTACTAGTTTTATTCTCTTATCAGCACATTCAGTTCTTCTGCTGTGTATTTTCTTCCGCTTCTTCCAATGTTGTATCCCTGATGATACCTCGTCGCCTTGCGCGGCTGCTCTTCAGGCAGCTCCTGCTGCGTCTGCATAGGCTGAGGCTGCACCGCCGGCCGCTGCTGGATTTCCTGCTGCTGGATTTCCTGCTGCTGCGGGATCACCTGCTGTGGCACCGCCATTTGTGGCTGCACCGCAGGTTCTGGCTGCGCTATCGGCGGCAGCGGCTCCCGCGCTGGTTCTTCCGCATATTCCTCCGCGTTCTCAAGTTCAGGCTCTGCTGCACTCATGGCGCTCAGCTCTCTGAACAGATCGTCCAGGTCTATCTCATCATCGAGCTCCTCGATATCATCCGTCTCGATGAAATCATCCTCGACTGCGACTGCTCCCGCCTCAGCGGCACTGACCGCGTTTGCGATCTCCTCTTCGACCTTTGCCAGCTGTCTGATTTCTTCCTCGAGAGCCTCCAGCCTGCGCTCATCAATTCCGTCAGACTGCTGCTTATCGAGCCGCTCGAACAGCTGATCCGTCTTTTCATTTATAGAATCGCCAAATGTTCCAAGCCTGTCCCTGATGTCCTTTATCGCTCGCTTGTTCTCCTTAGCCTGACGTTTACTGCTGAATAAAGCCGCAATACAAATAACGCAAAGAACACAGAGAACGCCTGTCGCAATCATGGCGATTATCTCAATCATCGTCATGTACGGACTCCTCCGAACTCCTCGTATATATAGACATACTCATAGTTAGTAGCATTATACACCAAAAAAACAAGTGTTTCCACCTTTTTCCGCTACTTTCACATAGCCGCCGGAAGAAACAAAATGTGCCGTTTTTTGCAGCGATCAGCTGCAAAAAACAGCACATATTGGGGTTTTTGCATTAATTCCGGCGGTCAGCGGTTCAACGCTTTTTTGTTTTTTTCTACAATTTCAGCGCTTTTTCCCTCTTGGACGCGGACGCTCTCATAAGCTTATCCATTGCGGCAGTCTCCGCGTCTTCGTCGCCGAAGCTCCTTGTTTCGATGACGCCCTTCTCAATCGCGAGGTCTACGAGCTGCTGTCCCTTTTCTGTGCGGACTATGAGCTGGTTCCAGCCTTTGTCCACTTCCCATCCCTCGGAGCTTCTTGCTCCGCCTACGGACAGGTCTGCGAATTCAGCAGTCATGTCGTCGCAGTATTTGCAGGCGTTTCTCACGAGCGGAAGCACATCATCCAGATCCACCTGACGGTCATCCATGTCCATGCGGTGGAACTTGCTCGGAAGGATGTCCACGTGTCCGGCGTCTCCGAGAGCCGCCAGGCCCTTCCAGTCGAGACCCCATCCGCAGAACAGTCCGAACACCAGACCGATGTTGTCCGCGTGGTTGTCGTTGTCCTCGTAAGGCTTTGCCTTCATCTTGGCGACGGCCAGAGCCTTGCACGGCGTTCCGACCACTCCTATCTTCTTGTACTCATCAGCCGCGAGAGCTTCGTTGAGAACCGCCAGCGTAGGCGGGATCTGGAAGCTTGATCCGCTGCAGTTTCTGACCTGAGCCGGATCCGTCACGAGACAGCCCGCAGGATCGAGGGTTCCGTCCGCTTCAGCAGCCTTTGAAAGAACAGCGGCGTCGATGAAGCCTTCAGCGAGAGCGAACTCGACAAGAGCCGTCATCGTACCTCCGTGCTGAGCGTTCTTCCTGATTTCAGGATCAGCCGCCCTCGTCAGATACAGCGCTCTGAACGGTCCAAGTTCCGGGATGAACTCGCATCCGTCCTTGCCGTAGAGCTTTTCGCGCAGGGCGTCGAGATCAGCCGGCATTCTCGGGCAGAAGTACTTGCAGCGTCCTTCTGTTCTGTCGCAGTCGTAATCTACGAAGGTGCGGCCCTGGTAGGACTTCCAGTAAGGGCACATGCCCTGACATGCTCCGCAGTTTGTGCAGATACCTGTGTCTACTACTTTTCTTTCCAGTTCTAATATGCTGTACATCACGCGCCTCCTTTCTACGTCAGAACGATCAGGAGTCCGTGAATTCTGATTTCCATACATTCCACTCCTTCAGGAACGTAATCAGACAGCGGAGCCGCCAGCTTGCACATGTGATCTTCATATATGAACTGGTATCCGCCCTTCTTTTCTTCGATGAAGCCTTCCTCTATGAGGCTCTCTTCGATATCTTTGAACGTCATGTTCACAGGCACATCCACCTCGTGGAATGTCCTGCGAAGAGGGTGCGAGAATCTGCACTTCTGTTTCTTTACTTCAGCCATTACTTCGCCCCTCCTTCCTTTATGAATCTGTAACCTGTCATGAACACTTCCTTGTTCAGTTCCAGAGCTCCTCCGTGGAAGTTCTGTTCCAGAACCTTGAAGAAATCGTCCGGTTCAAGCGGCATCTCGTCCAGTGCCGCCAGGGCTCCCATCATCAGTATGTTGGCTACCTTGGCGTTTCCGGCCTTGACCGCCATCTCCGTTGCAGGCAGCGGATAGCTTACGCTGCTGCGCGCGTTGATCTCAGCGTCTATGTCCTCTATTGAAGGATACTCGTCCTCGCCTATGAGAACTCCCAGCGGGTACGCCGGACGTGTGTCATATATTACCTTTGTGTTCGGATTTCCGTATACGCGGAGGATTCTGAGGGCCTCTACAGGTTCAAAGGCAACAACGACGTCGGCCTTTCCCTCAGGGATGAGAACGCCTCTCTCCACGTCATCGGATACTCTCAGGTGGCTCATTACCGAGCCGCCTCTCTGGGAAGCGCCGTAGGTCTCCCCTACAGCTACCTTGTATCCCATTTCTACAAGGGCGGAGCCCATGAGGCCTGATGCCAGAATGTTTCCCTGTCCGCCTATTCCGCAGATAACTACGTTGGTCATCATCACTCATCGCCTCCTTCCACTTTGATCGCGCCTGACGGGCAAATGCTCGCGCAGGCTCCGCATCCTACGCACACGACTTCATCGATTGCAGCGCAGTTCTTCTCGAAATCCCAGATGTTGCCCGGGCATCCCCAGACTCTGCTGCAGTATCCGTCGCATCCGCAGTTTGATCCTCTGCATATGTCAGTGTCGACCCAGACCTTCTTCTTCTTCCTCGTCTTGGCCGCCAGAGTCGCGCAAGGCTGCTCCAGAATGAGCACCTTGAGGCCCTTCATCTGTATCAGTTCGCAGATGAGATTCTTCGTCTCTTCAACATCGAACGGGTCGGCCTTCCAGACTCTGCATCCCAGTGATTCGCAGAGCGCCTGGATCGAGGCTTTCTCTGTTTCGTATCCCATGGCCGTCTGTCCCGTGCCCGGGTGCGGCTGGAATCCGGTCATTGCCGTAGCCGAATTGTCCAGGACGATGTGGAGTATGTTCGCTTCGTTCATCTTGGCGTTTATGAGACCCGGAACTACCGAATGGAAGAATGTCGAGTCGCCGCAAAGGCTGACTACCGGCTGATCGAATCCGTAGTTGGTCAGCTGGCCGAGACCTTCCGCCGCGCTTATTCCTGAACCCATGCAGCTCATGAAGTGGTAGCCGTACTGGCCCGCTCTCTGACCTGCCATTGTGTAGCATCCGATGTCTCCCATTACCACGCCCTTGTGGCCTTCCATCCTCAGGGCCTGCTTCAGTATGAAGAAGGACGCTCTGTGAGGACATCCGGCGCAGAACGTAAGCTCTCTGGCAGGAATGTTGACGCCTTCGATTGCCGGGCAACCTTCGCCGCAGCACTCGCGCTTTTCTCCAAGGAATTCTCCTACAGCCTTGAATACTACTTCAGGATTCAGTTCGCCGATCTGAGGAATCAGATCCGCTCTTCCCTGAATGTCTATGCTGAGCTTGGCCTTTCCGGCTATTGCTGAAATGTGCTCTTCGAGGAACGGATCGACCTCTTCAACTACGAGCACTTTTGACGCCTTTGAAAGATGCTTGAGGATCAGCTTCTCAGGAAGCGGCCAGAGGCATCCCAGGCTGAGTACGCCTACTTCGTCTTCCTTGCCGAACTCTTCCAGCGCTTCCTGCACGTACTTCATGCCGGTTCCGCCTGTTATGATCAGCTTGTCCGCGTCTTCCTTGCCCATGTAGTGGTTGAACGGGCTCACTTCAAATGCTTCGCGCGCCCTTTCAAGTTTTTCGAGCAGGAAGCTGTGGAGCCAGTTGATGCCTACCATTCTGTCCCAGATGCCGATCGGCGTGAACGGTCTCTTCTCAGGAATTTCCCCGAGGGTTACGCTGCCTCTGCCGTGGCATATTCTGGTGGTTACTCTGATGAGCACCATCTGTTCCAGTTCTTCAGACAGCTCAAAAGCATACGGAATCATGTCCTTTGTTTCCTGCACGCTCGCCGGTTCCAGCATCGGGATATTGGCCGAAACCGCCATGTGTCTTGAATCGAATTCGTTGGTGCTCGAGTGAGAATCCGGATCGTCGGAGCTGACAATTACCAGTCCTCCCTTGACGCCGCCCAGCGCTCCGCAGTGGATCGTGTCGCTGTGGAACAGCAGTCCGTTCTGCTTTACTATGCAGATCGCTCTGCCGTTCGCGAAGGACGCGCCCATGCACGACTGCAGTGCCGTGGTCTCATTGGTCGACCACTCGGCACGGAAGCCCTGGTCTTCAGCGATGTGTCCCAGCATTCCGAGAACCTGGGACGATGGTGAGCCCGGATACGACGATGCGAAATGCACTCCGCCTTCCAGCGCTCCCCGGACAATTGCCTCATTACCCTGCATAAGGTAAGTCTTGCCCGGTTCATTCTTCGTTGTCATCCATTCCACGTTTTTACCTTCACTTCCTTATTTATATAAGAGTTAATTATTACCTCATCTTGAATACGACGCCCAGCTCCTCTGCCTTTGCGCGGCAGGCCGCGACGGATTCCCTCGAAATCGCGCCGGTCACAACCGACGTCGCGACATACGGAACGTACTTCTTTACATCCTCGATGTATTTGATCACCGCGTCGTATGATTTAAGTCCAAAGACAGGATGGCACAGGTCGTAGTACTTCTGCGCATCCGCCTCGTTCATGCTTACGGATACAGCGTCGATGACGCCTTTAAGATCCGGCGCAGTCGGTCTGCCCCAGATAAGATCCGCCAGTCCGTTTGTGTTGATTCTGATCTGCTTGCCGTACTTGGCCTTGATGTGGCGCGCCAGATCCAGAAGCTCCGGCAGCCTCTCCGTCGGCTCGCCGTAGCCGCAGAAAACGACCTCATCGTATCTGCTCACATCCCAGCGCTCGAGTTCCTTCTTTACTTCCTCGATAGTCGGATCTTCTTTCAGCACAAGACTGTCCGCGTCGCCCAGCGAATCCGTAAAATTCCTTATGCAGAACTCGCAGGCATTGGGACATTTATTCGTCAGATTTATGTATAATCCACCAAAGTAATCGTAAACTATTGACATGTCGTAATTTTAGCACCTGCTCCTTCTATTATCAATATTCAGATAACTCCATATCCTCAAGAATCTTATCTATTTCTTTTTCTTTGTCATAGATCATCAGATCTTTGTTGTGCCTGAAATACTCTTCGCACCCGTAACGTGACAGGAACATTGTTCCGTGATCGCTGACCGTCAGTCCGTTGGTGATCAGGAACAGCTCCTGACCGTCACCGAACGCCTCCTCGCAGAACCGGAACATGTTATCGATCATGATCGAGCACTCATCCTGTGAGAGTGTCCCGGCTTTTCTTCCTCCGGCGAGCTCCTTCTCTTTGTCCGCGATAAGCTGCGCCATCACTTCGCAAGGGTCTTCATCCATGGATCTCTTTCTGAAAGTCTTAAGAGTCTGAAGCAGGTTTTTGACCATGGCGTCTTTATCCATGACCCGTTTCATTTCTCCCGTTGCGGCGTCCAGAATCAGGCCTGTGAAGGATACGCGCTCGTCAAAGCCTGCTGCCTTTGCTCTCGCCATTATTTCATCTGAGACCTCTCCCCTGAGAATGGCCTCGACCTGATAGTCCGATTTGTACTTATTGAACAGATCATAATAGACAGCGAAACGCTTCGCTATTTTAGGATCCTGTACATACTGTCTCACCAGCTTCTCGTCGACTTCGATGTCGTTGTGCTCATAGAGAATGATCATCTGCGAGAGATCGTCCCACCCTCTGGCGGTCACAAAGGTCTTCCCGTCTACGGTCGATTCTATGCTGTAGAAATCTTCAGGTCTTATTTCAAGATACGTTATCACTGACGGATGGACGCCCGTGTCTATTGCGTACTCCTTCCATACGCCGAAGTCCGGCTCGCAGTCTATTCGCTTGAGGCGGTCCCATGTAACGATATCAAATTCCCTTACGGACTGGTTGTACTCGGGAGGATTGCCTGCCGTGACAACGATCCACCCTTCAGGCACGCTGTGGCGGCCGAAGACTTTGTACTGCAGGAACTGAAGCATGATCGGCGTTAGTGTTTCGGAAACGCAGTTTATTTCATCGAGAAAGAGTATTCCCTCTCTGATTCCAGTCTCCTCCATCAGCTCATAAACCGATGCGATTATCTCGCTCATGGTGTACTCCGAGATGTCGAACTCCTGTCCCTGGTAGACTTTGTGCTCGATAAACGGAAGTCCGAGGGCCGACTGCCTCGTGTGATGAGTCATTGAATATGTCAGAAGGCCGACTCCCATTTCAGACGCAATCTGTTCCATGATGGCTGTCTTGCCGATTCCCGGAGGCCCCATCAGAAACACAGGTCTCTGCTTGTGAACGGGGATAATGTAGTTTCCGTGCTCATCCTTTGTGAAGTAAGCCCTCATGGCGTTCTTTATCTGCTTTTTGGCTTCCTTGATGTTCATCTGAATTCTCCTGTTACAGTTCGTGACTTTGCAGTATGAGTTTTATCGCCCACGCGGGCACATTGTAGTTGTTGTACTCGTCATCCACAAATACAAAAGCCGTCTTGTAATCCGGCGGTTTTGACGGATACGTTCCGTACCCGTCGGTAAAATATATAAGTCCTTTGAAGTCCGTGAACTCGCCTTCCTTTATCAGCCTGTCCACATACTCGAACACCGGTCTGAAGTCGGTGCCGCCGAACCCCTTGAGGACCATCTCCTTTAGATACCGTTCCATCTCAAGCTTCGACGTGACCTTGACGTGCTCGTGTATCTCAGTATCGCACTGAACAATGTGCAGGTTGACTTTGCGGAAGAAGCTGTCCTCCTGCTGAAGTATATTATATGTCTTATCTATGAATTTCTGAACAAGTTCTCCCGAAACCGATCCGGATGTATCTATCGCTATGACGAAGTCCTTTATCCGCCTCGACTCCTTGTATTCCAGCGGCTCCACAAGAGGCATTTTGCCGTACAGCTTCAGACCGTAGGTGTAGAAGATGTAGTCGAAGTCCTCATCGTTTACGGTCATCTCTTCCCCCATGACCGAAAACTTCCTGAGAAACGAAGCGTAGTCGTACTTCTCACGATTCGATTCTCTCAGGTTCTGGAGCATGTCGCCGGCTGTGTCTCCCTGTTTCTTGGCGAAGCTTTCCAGCTCCATCATCATCATTTCAGAGATGTCCCGCCACTTTTCCTTTTTATCTTTTACGCCGCCTTCTTCGCTTTCTCCGGATCCAAAGGCAAGCTCCCCGTCTTTGTCTTCTTCATCGATATATGAATCCCCCGCGCTGTAGGTTTTTATTACTGAACGCGCGCCGGAATCCCTGTACCACCTGCTGTGATCGTCAGTTCTAAAGCATTCTTCCAGCTCGTCGATTTCACTTTCAGGAAGTTTTTCATTCAGGAAAAATCTGTACAGTTTCTCGGCCGTAATAATCCCTGCCCGGGTCCTGAGCTGATCAAGCCACCTGCTCCTGAGCGCGCCTGTTTCCTGACATATGCTGCCCAGGTTCATGGCGTCGATAACGTTCTCCGCCGCAATGTCGCAGGCCAGATCCCAAAGCTTTCTGTCCAGGGGCGCCTCATCCGGAATGTGCCTGAACACGCAGTGAAAAACCATGTGCAGGTACATGCGCGCCGGTATGTTTTTGCCGTCCCTGTAAACGCGGATCACATGCTCCGGATCAAACCAGATGCTCTGTCCGTCTACCGCAAAGCTGCCGCGGTATTCCTTTAGGTCCAGACTGCACAGGGCGACATCCATGAACCGCAGATGCAAGAGCAGCGTGCGGCGCGAGAGCTCCATTATCTCCAGCGCAATGTCCGTCTTATTCTTTTGTGCCGCTTTATTTATATCCATTTCAGAGTCTGATCCACATGGCCGGGCGCACGCCGAATCCATGCTGTTCATTAAGACAACCGTAAGTGTTTATCATTCCGTCGCCGCGCACAAAGGCGTTGAAACACCCGCCCTTGTAACCAGGCGAGCGCAGGCGCCATGGCGCAGCTTCCGCTCCTGTCTTTGCGAATGGAGTCGCATGTGCGATCCTCTCCTCGTCGCACGCGTAATACTCGCGCGCCTCCTCCATGCTCAGCAGAAATACGCTGTCTTCCGTATCCGGCCCGGCGTCCGTTTCATAGAGATAGTTGTTTGTGTTTCTTATCCGTCCGCGGATGATTCTCCCGCGTTCCTCGTCCGTGAACGCCTCGCGCAGAAAATCTTCATTCAGCCACTTCCTGAGGGAGCACCTTTCCCACGTCATGGCGCCCCACTCACTGTTGTACTGCATGAATTCGATGACATCTCGGCTGACTACCAGCGCCCTGTCCTCAATAATATCGAGAACCTGCCACGGCATGTCCTCTTCACTGCCGTCTTCATGATAACGGTAGCGTCCCATGACGACCTCTTCACCCGGCGAATGCTTCTCGGCGGGAAGAGGTTCCCTCAGCTCGAACTCAAGATCTATCTGGTCTGAATCCGCGGCGTCGATGAACTCATCGTCAAAAATACTGCTCTTGTATTCTACAAGCCAGGCGCGCAGCTGCATGCAGTTTTCGTCGACAGCTCTCAGGATGAGTCTGTCGACTACGTCGAGAAATGCGTAGCTGCGCTTGACGCTTTGCGCGATGCTTCTTTCGACATAGTCCCTTCTCACGGCGAGATAATTTCGCATCCACGCCACGTTATCTTCCCAGAAAATCATCTCTTCGATGCTTCTCTTGTGGTGAATAAGGTATTCCCTTATCCACTCGTCATCGGAAGCGCGCATCTCCTCCGCGTCCGGATTTCTGCCGAGCCATCTCTCGACTCTTGGGTCTGTATTGATTGTTATCTTGTGAAATACAGGTCTGTTTTTCATGTCGCAAATTCCGGATTTCCGTCAGGCTTATTCGATGGAGATAACCGTGTAGTCCTTTGCCTCGACCGCTTCCTTCAGCACATCATCAGCTACGTCCGATCCCAGTGTGACAACGGCCTTGTTCTGCTCGTGACTTACGTCGGCAGCCTCAACTCCGTCGATAGCCTCGAGAGCCTTCTTCACTGTCGCTTCGCAGTGCACGCACATCATTCCTTCGATGTTCATTGTCTTTTCCATTTGTTTTTCCTCCGTCTCTGTTAAATCTGTTTCTCTGTTTGTCTCTGTATTTGCATCGCTAACGGCAATCTCTGTTCCACTGTCTGATGCCGCCGGTTTTGCTTTTCTCATTTTGTCACGCTTTGTGCTGTGCACATCGAACAGGTTCAGCCTGAGCGCGTTCATGCATACGCAGAAGCTGGAAAGGCTCATTGCCGCCGCTCCCAGCATCGGATTCATCGTCCATCCCGTCAGGTGTACGTACGCTCCGGCCGCGACCGGTATGAGCGCTACGTTGTATATGAACGCCCAGAAAAGGTTCTCGTGTATGTTCCGCAGCGTCGCTCTGCTCAGGCGAATCGCCGCGGGAACTTCGGTGAGCCTGCTGTTCATGAGCACCACGTCGGCAGCGTCGATGGCGACGTCAGTACCGGCGCCTATGGCCATGCCCACGTCTGCTCTTGTGAGCGCCGGTGCGTCGTTTATGCCGTCGCCCACCATGGCGACTTTGCCGCGTTTTCCGAGCTCTCTTATCACGCTGTCCTTGCCGTCCGGCTTGACTCCCGCGATTACCTCGTCCACGCCGGCCTGCGCCCCGATGGCCTTTGCCGTAAGTTCATTGTCGCCCGTAAGCATGATCACGTGGATTCCCATGTT
>CADAHK010000009.1:22537-28909 GCA_902787725.1 uncultured Eubacteriales bacterium
TGGGCTCTGTACTCTTCGCTTACGTCTGCTGTCCTGCTCACGAATTCCAGGTTTCCGCCGGTGAGCTCAACGCCTTCCAGCCTGCCTGTAAGACCATTTCCGGGAGCCGCTTCAAAGTCCGTGACATCAGCAGGTTCCATTGCTTTTGCTTTGGCCGCTTCCGTAACCGCGACCGCCAGAGGATGCTCGCTCCTGCTCTCAATCGCAAAAGCCTTCTCCAGCAGTTCTTCTGCCCTTACGCCCTCAGCCGGCAGTATGTCCGTTACCTGCGGACGCCCTTCAGTTATCGTTCCGGTCTTGTCCAGAACAACGGTCGCGACTCTGCCGGTCTCCTCCTGCGACTGGGCCGTCTTGAACAGGATTCCGTTCTTCGCGCCGACTCCGTTGCCGACCATTATCGCTACAGGCGTCGCCAGTCCGAGAGCGCACGGACAGCTTATTACCAGCACTGAAATGCCTCGCGCAAGAGCGTAGCCTGCGTCGGCCCCAGCGATCAGCCAGATTATTATTACTATAAGGGCGATTACCAGCACAGCGGGTACGAACACGCCCGAAACCTTATCGGCGATTCTGGCAATCGGCGCTTTGGTCGCCGCAGCGTCGCTGACCATTCTGATTATCTGCGACAGAGTCGTATCCTCGCCGACGCGGGTTGCCTTTGCGCGGATGTAACCTGACTGGTTCATCGTCGCGGCTGAAATCTGATCGCCCGGTTCCTTGTCTACCGGAATGCTCTCGCCTGTGAGGGCAGCCTCGTTCACCGCCGTACTCCCCTCGATTATAACACCGTCCACAGGCACATTTTCACCCGGCTTCACGATGAAAATATCACCCACGCGGACGTCCTCGACAGGTACGGTCTTTTCCGCGCCGTCATCGTAGATTGTCACTGTCTTAGGCGCCAGTTTCATGAGGCTCTTGAGGGCGTCGGTCGTCCTTCCCTTTGACATGGCCTCGAGCATTTTGCCGATGGTAATCAGTGTCACTATCATTGCAGCCGTCTCGAAGTAGAAGTCGCCGCTTCCGCGGATCAGCTCCGCCGTGCTCCATGCAAAAGCAACCGCGGAGCCCATTGCCACCAGAGTGTCCATGTTCGGCGCGCGGCTTGCCAGCGACTTGAAACCGCTGATAAAGAACTGTCTGTTGATGAACATGACCACGAGAGCCAGCACCATCTGAATCATGCCGTTTACCGCCATGCTTTCCTCAACGGCTTCGGGCACCGGAAGCCCCAGCATGTGATGCCCCATGGAAAAATACATGAGCACAACAAGAAAGCAGACGGACGCGATAAGTCTCTTCCTGAGCTTAGGCGTTTCCCTGTCCTTCAACAGCTCTTCTTCGGAGACCTTGACCTTCGCTCCGTAACCGGCCTTTTCGACTGCTTGAATTATTTCCTCCGCGCTCGCTGTCCCCTCGACGCCCATGGAGTTGGTCAGCAAGCTGACCGAGCACGTCTCCACGCCCGGCACGCCTGAAACCGCTTTCTCAACTCTCGCCTGACACGCGGCGCAGCTCATTCCTGTAACTGAATACTGTTCCATTATTATGCCTTTAATAATATGCCTTGCTTTACTTCATCAGCTTCTGCAGAATGCCCAGAAGCTCGTCTACTGTCTCATCATTGCCCGCTCTTACATCATCGATCACACAGCTCTTGATGTGATTCGACATTAGCACCCGGTTGAAACTCGAAAGAGCCGCGCTTGCGGCGGCGCTCTGGTTCAGAATATCCGGACAGTACGCACCTTCCTCGACCATTCTCTTTAGACCTCTGATCTGACCTTCGATGCGGCTGAGCCTGTTTACCAGGTCCTTGTACTCCTCCGAAGATCTCTCCTTGGTTCTTCCCTCTGCTTTTGCTTCCGTATTTGCAACTGCTTTTGCTTCATTTCTGCTGCAGCAATTATCTTTGATTGCTTTATTCATAGTTTTGGTCCTCCTGCCGGCACCCATTATATACCCCTAGGGGGTATCTGTAAACCGTTATGGGAAGGATTATTATTTATTGGGTTACAGAAGGCCTGCATTTCCTGAGGCAAAATCTGTTTCAAAAAAAGAGCGGCTGTTAAGAAGCCGTCTTAAGCGGATGTTGTTAGTTTTGTTACTGATAGCGTATATAATCTTGTATTATTCCCTCTTTTTCGCTCTTTGATTCAATATGACTACAAGTTATGTTGTCACAATCGTGGTCGAACTTGTACCTGTGTCAACAATTAATGTCTGATTACCAAAAAACTCATAGTGCCGGAACTGAAATGGTAATAAATCTTGTATAGTTTGCTTCTATTCTGCTTTAAGACATGCAAAACTCACACTACCGCTATCGTCTTCGAATCCGTTACACGCTGCCCCTCACTATGAGTTCGGTGAGTTCCTCCGCTGTCATTCCGCTGATGTAGTCTCCGAGATTAACCCGTGACAGAGCCTGAGCAACCGCGTCGCTTCTGTACTCGACGTCCGTAAGCAGTTCTTCTATTTCAGATATGCTCCTGACGCCGAAGTAGTCGCCGAATATACGCATGTCTTTTATGCGTCCGCGGCTGACGTTCAGTCTCACATCAACAAGACCAAAAACAAACTTGCGGCTCGTCGCAACAGCAAAAGCAGGCGACGCGCCGTAGTTCCACTCCCATGTTGAATACTTTTCGTCGGCCAGCTTCCGAATGGCCGCTTTGTCCGCGTCAGTCAGCTCGTAGGAAGCGGCGTCGGGATAATTCTCAAGATAATAATCGTAGAGGAGCAGCATGAACTGTTCAGCGCTCATGCTGCTCTCCTCTGTTTCATTATTTTCATGCTGCCGCATGTGCGACGAGATGTTCGTCACGTGAGACCTGACAGATTTAACCGCCTTGCTTTCGATCTTCTTCCGGTTCGGCGTGAGCGCTCTGGAGATGTCGCTGACATCGGAACTGAACATGAGCGTTCCGTGGTGCATCATTCTGCCGTTCCTGACGCACTGAGCGTTCCCCGAGAACTTCTTCCCGTCTATCATCAGATCGTTTCTGCCGCTGAGGACCGCGCGCACGCCCAGCCCCTGGAGAAAATCCCGCACCATCTCTGTGAAATATTCATAGTTGGAGAAAAGTCCTTCGCGGTATGTCTGGATTATCGTGTAATTCACGTTCCCCAGATCGTGAAAGACCGCGCCGCCGCCGGTAAGTCTCCTGACAACGTTTATGCCGTTGTCACGGACGTACTGCACGTCGATCTCCTCGATGGTGTTCTGGTTTTTTCCCACGACAACAGTGTTGTCGTTGCGCCACAGCATGACTATGTCCTCGTCGAAGTTGTCGATGAGATACTCTTCCGCGGCCTGATTGAAATAAGCGTTTTTACTGTCGTTGATTATAAGCAGCATTTCCTTCTCTTATATCCTAATACCTGTATAGTCTCAGTTTACTGAGCAATGGCATTCATCAGCTCGGTCGCCTTCTGGATTCCCGCGAGTTCGTCCGCGTAAACCTGTTCGAGATAACCGGCCTGCTGGGCTCTTATAGCCTTGAGCGCCTCGATTTCCTCACTCACGTCAGCGCCTTCCTTGTCGTACTTGTCCCTAAGGGAAACTACGATCGCATTGGTATCCGCGTGCGGATACTTGATGAGTCCGGCGCCCCATGTATCATCGCGCTTCTGGAAGAGCTGGTTCTTCATGTAATCGCAGGTCTCCTTATCGAAGTTCATGTCATACCACGACCAGTCGATTGCCCACAGATATTCGTCGTAAGCTTCCTGAATGTTTCCTTTTTCAAGAGCTTCTATCGTGGCGTCAATATTGTCGAGATTGTCTTCATACATGTCATGTCTGATGATTGCGTCTACATTTATGAAGTCAAGGCCGAGGAGTGAATCCTGGAATGCAAGATAAACTTCCTGTGTCTTCTTGTTAAGCTCGGTAGCCGCCGCGTCATCGCCTGATTCCTCAGTCTTGTCCATCACAGCCTGAAGTCCGTCTGCAGCTGTGTATGCCTCCTTGATGGCGTCAGCGAACTGTTTCTGGGCATCGTCATTAAGCGATTTCTCGAAGTTCTTGATTCTTGCCTTGAAGTTCATCGGTCTCACCATGCATGAGTCGAGGTCAATTACGACCTTGCCGAAGGTTCTCATCATCTCGACGAATCCCTCTTCGTCAAGCGGCTGGTATTTCCAGCTGTCATATGTTGAATGATAACCGTTGTCGTCGTAGCTGGTGCCTTCGCCGTCACCCGCGCATATTGCCGGAATGCCTACACGCGTCCACTGGAAATCTTCCGTATATGTGCTGAGGTTCTGGTGCTTCCATGTGTACTTGGAGCTGTCCGCGAGCTCGTCCACGCTCTTCTTCGCAAAGGACTTCAGTTCGATTGAGCTTCTTGTTCCCTTGTTAGGTTCTCCCTCAACAGTGTATCCGCTGTCCATGTTCACGATCGCGAATCCGCCGTTTACCCAATCAGGGTGATTTGTCATGATGTCTTCATACGCGCCTGTCGACCAGTCGTATTCGCTTCCTTCACGTCCCCACTCTTCAGAGCCGTGTATGCAGAATCTGATTGTCTTGTCCGGCGTATATCCGCTGTCGATCAGAGCCTTTGCCATGCCCATGCTGGCTCCGCAGCCCCACGCGTCATCATATGCAGCGTGGAAGTATCCGTCCATGTGGGCAAATACGAATATGGTCTCATCAGTCGCTCCCGGAATTTCTCCGTAGAGGTTATGTGAAGTGGCGTTTTCTGTAACCTTGGAGTCAGCGTTGAATGTAACCTTTATCGAGTCTCCGCCCGAAGCCTTGATGGCTTTTTTCAGAGCGTTGCAGTCCTTGCGGCTTATTGCCAGAGCCGGCGCGTCCGCAGGTCCGCACACATCCTGAACGCCGATTCTCGTTCCGTCTTCGTCCTTATTTACAAACTCTCTCATCGCGATCGCGCAAAGAGCTCCCTTGGCTTTTGCCTGATATGCCGGATAGTTGATCCACCAGTCTTCCTCCTGGTTTACCTCAAAGAGGACCAGCTTGCCCGTTACATCCAGACCCTCATAGTCGGCCTCGGTTCCGCGGTTAACATACACCAGTTCAACTTCCTGATTGTCAGCCTGGATCGTCGTCTGATATCCGCCCAGGTCGATCTTCTGATCTTCGCCTTTCGCGTTTTTGAACGAGATGTTCGCCCCGTTGAATGTCCATCCGTCTACAGTGATGTCGTCGACCGTTACATTGTTCAGGCCGATATCGTTCATGACGCCCTCAAGGTACTGGCAGGTCTCATACTCTGCCGGTGATCCCGCTGACCTCATGCCGACAGCCTTGTCATCACCAAAAGAAGCGACCTTCTCATTTACTTCCTTGGCGAAGTCGAGATCTACAGCGTCTGCAAAAGCAGTATACTCTTCACTGAGCTCAGGTGCTGCGGAATCCTCTTCCTCGTCCTGACTTTCACTGGTATCGCTGCTTCCACATCCCGTAAGCCCGAAGATTGTGAAGGCAAAAACAACCGACATCATTATGGCCAGAATCTTTTTCATGTCCTTTCTTCCTCCTCTCCTCCTTGTATAATGATTGTCCGTTTTCTTTCTGTGTCTATTTTACTATTATTTATCGGTTTATCACAGTAAAATTATGGATAAAACAAAATCCCGCAGGAGCGGGACCGTTACGGTCTCTGCTCTGCGGGATATCGTTGCTTTTATGGATTGTACTTACGCGTTTCTTCTTATTTAGCTGCTTCTGCAAGCGCTTCCTCGAAGATCTTCAGTCCTGCCTGCAGCTGCTCGTCTGTAGCAACCAGTGGGCAAAGGATTCTGATTACGTTGTTGAACGTTCCTGCTGCTTCCAGCATCAGGCCCTTGTTCATGGCGTTCTGTACGATCTTTCCTACGATATCTGCATCCGGTGTCTTCTTCTCGTCCTTGATGAACTCGATACCCATCATCGCGCCTGTTCCTCTTACGTCGCCGATGCACGGATACTTCTTCTGCATCTCTTTGAAGCCTGCTGTCAGTACGTCTGCTATGTGCAGTGCCTTTGCAGGGAAGTCGTCTCTTGTCATGACTTCGATTACCTTCAGCGCTGATACTGCTGCCAGAGCGTTTGCTCCGTATGTTCCGCCGATAGTTCCAGGGTTTACCTTGTCCATGATCTCCTTGCTCGCTACGATAGCTGAGAGCGGGATTCCGCCTGCGATCGACTTGGCTGTAGTCATGATGTCAGGAGCGCATCCTGCCTCTGCATAGTACTGTGACGCGAACATCTTTCCGGATCTTGCCCAGCCGCACTGTACTTCGTCGCATACCATCAGGATTCCGTGCTCGTCGCAGATCTTTCTTACTGCCTTTACCCACTCGAGCGGTGCAGGAATGAATCCGCCTTCGCCCTGTACAGGCTCGAACAGGATAGCTGCG
>CADAHK010000010.1 GCA_902787725.1 uncultured Eubacteriales bacterium
GGATCTCATGGATCCGTTTCAGTCTCGCATCGTCCCGCTCTTCCTGTGAGGAAAACAGATCATCGAGTGACGGCAGCTTTATTGTGCTTTCTTTCTCTCTCGGCATCCTTCATCACCTCCTTCGTCAGTTTCTCATATGCCAGCGCCGGACGGGAGTTTGCGTCATAGGAAAAGATACTTTTGCCTTCCTTTGCCGCTTCTGCTGCCTTCACAGCGACTGGAATCTGAGCATCGAAGATCCTGATCGACATCCCGTAGTTGGTGCGGATGGTACTGATGACTTCCTTGGCCAGATTCGTCCTGCCGTCCACCAGTGTCATAACGATACCGCCGATCTTCAGATGCTCATTCGTATGCGTCCTGACCATATTGATACTGCGCAGAAGCTGCGTCATGCCCTTTGCCGGCAGATACTGGGTCTGTACCGGAATGATCACGCTGTCTGCTGCCGTCAGTGCATTGATCGTGATCATACCAAGAGACGGAGAACAATCCAGCAGTATATAGTCGTAGTCCTTCTTCACATCCCGTAACAGCAGTGAAAGCAGTTTCTCCCTGCTCATGGCGTTCACCAGCTGGCTCTCCATGGATGACAGATCCAGATTGGAAGGCAGTACATCCATGCCTTCCTCATGATGCAGGATGGTGTCTTTTACACTGGGCATACTGTCCTGTGTTGCAAGATACATCAGGCTACCAAGAGACCGATCTAGTTCGTCTGCCTGATATCCAAGCGACTGCGTCAGATCTCCCTGCGGATCGCAGTCTACAAGCAAAACACGTCTGCCTGCTCTTACCAGCCCAGCGCCCAGGTTCACAGCGGTGGTGGTCTTTCCGACCCCACCTTTCTGATTACATATTGCGATTGTCTTACATTCACTCATACAGTCCTCCTAATTTAGCCGGTTATTCTGCTCCTTGGTATTATCCTTGAGCAGGTTCTCCATAGAATACCAACCTATTTGATCTGTTTCAAAAAAAGCATCCCGAAAATAAAACATCGTGTCTCCCCAATGCTCAATAATAATATTCAGGAATGTTAATTCATCCGCTGCCGCATTCATTCCGTGGCTGAGAAACAACACTTTTAACATGGAAATAAGAGCTTTTGGATCTGCCTCATCAAAACGCTTTACAATAGATAACGCTGATTCTTTATTCACATTCTCAAGAATAATAACCATGTTTTCTGCTGCACGAATTGCCTGCCAGACGCCTACTAATGCAGCCAGCTCTTCCACCTTCATGAAATAGCCATCGTCTTCTCGGTCCATGTTATTCCGATCGTTCTCAGACCTCTCCGCATTTTCATCTTCACATTTTGATATTAGTGCCTCAACCAGCCCTTCAAAGACTTCTGCCAACTCATCTGACATTTCAACAGCAATAACCCTACCGTCCATTATCACTTCCGATTCTTCCTTCTTGTTGACTCCTCCTGCAATAACTTTCATTGTTTCTTTTGTAGTTGCCATAACACTTCCTTTCTCCTTATTAGGTGTTCCGAAATAACAAAAGCTCCGCATTTGCATGCAGAGCAATGTATTTCGGCATCCAGGGAAAAGGATTTTAATCGACAAACTTCACTAAAAGCTCATCAATAGGATCGGTATATCTTCCTTCCTGGATCAGCTGGTTCTTCAGTTCTACCAGAGCCAGTACGATGACCCTAACCTCGTCATATGTGAATCGGTATTTCGTCTTTGACATAACTGCACCTCCTTTATCCAATCCCTTTTCTGCAGTATACATAACAAAAACGCGATCCACAATTATGCGAACCGCGCTATCATTTCAAAAACACATAAAAACGTTGTATTCACCGGATACGAGGTGTTGTATTCACCGAACTCGCCTACCTTAAAAAAGTCCTCATAGGTCAGTATTTTGTCGCTTTTCCTCATCTTATATAATTCTCGAAATTCGTTGAAATTTCAACGATTAATTGCTTTTTCTTTTTTGTATTAATGCCACGGTCTCGACGTGGCCGCTGTTCGGGAACATGTCGACCGGCGTCGCTTCCATAAGCTCATACCCGGCTTCATGCAAAAGCTTCACATCCCGCGCCAGCGTAGCCGGGTCGCAGGATACGTAGATCACGTTCGGAATCGCGGCGTCCGCGATCGCCTGCAGCAGTTCCGGCTTACACCCCGCTCTTGGGGGATCGAGGATAGCAATATCCGCTGTCGCTGCTTCGTTCTCTTCTGCTACCCACTGCGGAATCAGCTCTTCGGCCTTGCCGCAGGTGTAAGTGGCGTTGACGATACCGTTGATCGTCGCGTTCCGATTGGCGTCGAGAGCCGCGTCCTGTACGACTTCGATGCCGTGCACATGGGATGCGATATCCGCAACGCAAAGGCCTATGGTTCCCGTACCGCAGTACAGGTCCAGCACCACCGGCTCGGTTCCGTTCTGCGCGTACACAGCTGCGCAGTAACTGCGCACGATACCGTACAGTTTTTCCATCTGGTCGTGATTGACCTGATAGAAAGAGTTGGCGGATATCTCAAACTCAAGCGTTCTGTCTTCAATCACCACGGCGTCTGTTATAGTGTCGTTGCCTGCTATTGTTTCTGTCTTCTTATCATTCCGGATCACGACACTTTCCAGAGAGCCCCCGGCTTCATAGACTGCATCATCCAGATACTCCACGAGCTTGGCAGCGTTTGGGATGCCTTTGCCGTGGATGTCGTAAATGACCATGACCTCGCCGGTCCCAAAGGCAGTCTTCACTGTCATCTGCTTCATCAGGCCCTTGTCCCAGCGTTCATCGTAGGAGCAGATGTGATCCTCCTCCATGAACTGTCGTGTTGCTTCCGCAGCTGCCATGGCTGTGCCGGCCTGCAGGCGGCAGTCTGCGCAGTCCACTGCGTCATGAGTCTTCGCCTGATTAAAACCTATGCGCGGCTCGTGAACGGGAACCTGTATGCCGCCCTTCTTCGTCATCAGTCCGCCGGTTGATATCTTCATGACAGCTTTATTCCTGTAGCGTTCGTCCGCAGCAGACAGATTCGGGGTGTCGTCCATGCCGACGATCGGCTGCATTTTAGGTTCTACGCCTGCAATGCGTTCCAGACGGCTCCTGACCTGCTGCTCCTTGAGCTCCAGCTGCTTGCTGTATTCAAGCTTCCCGTACGGGCAGCCGCCGCACTGATCCTGATACGGACACCACTGCTCATCGCGCCGGAATTCCGATACATGCAAAAGCTCCAAAGCCTTGCCTATGGAGTAATTCTTCTTCACCCTCGTCAGCTCGACTCTGGCAGTATCCCCGGGCAGCGCGCCGGTCACGAAGACAACCAGTCCGTCCTCCGTCCTGCCTATTCCCTGTCCTTCGGCGCTGATATCTTCTATTGTCAGTTCTACAATCTGTCCCTTCTCCATTTTACAGTCCCTTCGCGATATCGCTTATGCGCCTCAGACGGTTATTCACTCCCGACTTGCTGAGGGGCGGTGAAAGCAGCTGTCCCAAAGCCTCGATTCCCAGATCGGGGTTTTCAAGGCGGAGCATGGCCACCTCGCGCAGTTTTGGTGAAAGGCTCTCAAGACCCTGTCTTGAAGCAATCTTTTTTATATCCGAAACCTGCCGCTCCGCCGCCTGGATCGACTTGTCCATGTTGACAAGGTCCAGCTGTTCGATTTTGCGGGCCGCGGCCAGTGTGTCTTTCATTATTATTTTATCCTGATAATCGAAATACGCTTTGCTGGCTCCCATTATGGCCAGAGTGTCCGCGATCTGGTCACGGGCTTTCAGATATACGCCGTAACCTGTCTTCCTCTCGACTATGCGGGCGTTTATGTCAACGAAAGTGTTGATCATGCGCCGCAGATCGCGCGCGCAGAGCTCCGACGATGTGCTGATCTCGAAGTGGTGGCTGCTCTCCGGGTTGTTTATTGTTCCGGCGCCGAGAAAAGCCCCTCTGAGATAGGCCTTCCTGCAGCATTTGGTCTTTATCAGTCCGTCATAGATACCGTCGCTTAACGTATTCATTCCCTCGCGCACGATGAGAATGCCCATCTCGCGAAGGATCATCTCCGAGTTGTTCTCCGGACCTATTCGAATGATGTATTCCTTTGCCTTTGCGCCTTTGAGGCCCTTGGCTGTACTTACGCCGCTTCCTACTTCAATGTCCGTATCAACTCCGAAGTAACTGCGGATCAGCTTCTTGTAATGGCGCACGACCGCCAGGTTCGGGGTCGTCATTACCATGCGGAACTTTCCGCCGCCCGCCAGTCCGACGCTTCCTGCAAAACGCATGAAGCCTGCGATTTCTGCCAGCATGCAGCATTTCTTCTCAGGTTCTATTCTTGCCAGTTCATTTTTTGTTTCTGATGCATATGACATGCGTTACACTCCCTGCGTGTACCCATAATTTGGTTAAAATGATGCCGGGAAGACGAACTTCCCGGCACAAAGTTTCCTTTTTCCTGCTTTTGCCTGATTATTTCTTTCTTGGCGGGATGCTCAGGATTTCTCTTGCTTCATCCGGAGTAGCGACTTCACGTCCGAAGAGCTTGGCCATCTCAACAACTCTGGCGACCATTTCGCCGTTGCTCTTTGCGAGAACGCCCTTCTCCATGTAGAGGTTGTCTTCGAATCCGATTCTGCAGTGTCCGCCCATGATGATGGATGCCGCAGCGATCTTGAAAGCGTCTCTTCCGATTGCGCATCCTGTCCATGTGCAGCCGGCAGGAACTGAGTCAACACAGAACGCCAGGTCTCTGATTGTTGCTGACATCTGTACGCCGAGTACAAAGTCGAAGTGCATAGGCATGTCGAGGTATCCCTTTCTGCCCGCAGTCTTCAGAACGATGTCCAGCATGCCCTTGTCGAAGCACTCCAGCTCCGGCTTCATGCCCTTTTCCTGCATTGTCTTTGCAAAGTTGATGATTGTGTTGTCTGTATTAACAAAAATCTCGTCGCCGCCGAAGTTGCAGGTTCCGCAGTCAAGTGTTACGAACTCCGGTGTCGGAGTAACGTTAGTTGAGTCCAGTCTCTCTTCGTCAGTCATTCCTACGGCTCCGCCTGTTGACGGCTGGATGATGACGTCAGGGCATACCTTGTAGATGGCATCCATGCACTCCTGGAATCTCTCGTGAGACTGTGTAGGCGTACCGTCATCCTCTCTTACGTGAAGATGGATAACTGACGCGCCGGCGTCATAAGCCGACTTCGCTTCTCTTACGATTTCTTCTACAGTGTATGGTACTGCAGGATTGTGTTCTTTCGTTACTTCCGCGCCGCAAATGCAAGCTGCGATGATCAATTTTTCCATGTTGAATAATCCTCCTCTAAAATCATATATGACCTCTTGATCATTTTCATACCTTGGCTATTTTATCATCATAAATCCCTGTGTTCAAGGGTAGTTCTGATTCCTCTGTCTGTCAGCTTTTCATTCAGAACATTGGCAAGCGTGACGGATCTGTGGTGTCCGCCGGTGCATCCGAAGCAGACGCTTAGAGAAAATTTGCCTTCCTTCTTGTAAAACGGAATGAGAACTTCTATCATTCCTCTTACCTCTTCCGCAAACAGCTTCGCGATGTCGTGGCCCATGACGTAATCCCTGACCTCAGGGTCGTTTCCCGTAAGCTTCTTCAGTTCCTCCACGTAGAACGGGTTAGGCAGGAACCTTGCGTCGAACACCATGTCAGCCGATACCGGCATTCCGTGCTTGTAGCCAAAAGACATGATGTTGACCGTGAATGTTCTGTCGTCCTTGCCGGCGCCGACTATGTTGCTGATTTCCGACGCGAGCCGCGCGTTGTTGAAGTAAGAAGTGTCGATTATGGCATCCGCTTCACTCCGCAGCTCACTAAGTCGCTCTTTTTCGCGCTTTATGCCCTTTGCCACTGACTCACCGTGAGCAAGCGGGTGCTCTCTGCGCGTTTCGTTGTATCTGCGCGCAAGAACTGAATCTGTAGCTTCGAAGAAGAGAATCTTGAAGTCGACATCTTCCTTCTTCATGTATTCGAGCGCGTCCTTAAGATCATCGAACAGGCTTCCGCCTCTGACGTCTATTCCAAAGGCAGCCTTCTCTATTTCCTTATTCTTTGACGCCATGTCCAGGAAGTTCCGGATCAGTGAAGGAGGCATGTTGTCTATGCAGTAGAACCCCATGTCCTCCAGCACATCCATCGCCTGCGTCTTTCCTGCTCCCGACAGTCCTGTGACGATTATTATCTTCATCCTTCCGCTCCCTTTATGTTAACGATACGTGATATGTCAAGACCTGCGTCCAGCGCTCTCTGAAGCGCCGCCTTGAAGCTTCCGACGGCATCCGGCGTGTGAGCGTCGCTGCTAATTACGAACTCAAGGCCTTCAACCTTCATCGCCTCTTTTATCTCTTCCGTCGTCAGGTGTCCGTGCCTGCCGTTGATCTCTATGAGCGTTCCGGTCTCGGCGCACACCTTTGCAATCTCAGGGATGTCGAACGGTCCCTTGTCGCCCGGATGTGTCAGAATTGCAATGTCATTCAGGCGCAGGGCGTCAGTTACCATCTTGGTGTTGGATTTTCTGAGACTCTCTTCACCCGCCTTGAAGCCGTGAGTCCACATCCAGTTTTTTACGGAACTGCAGTTTAAGCATCCGAAGTGGAATCCCGCGATGATGAAATCGAACTCATCAATCTCATCCGGTCTTATGTCCAGACCGTTCGCGTGGTCGGTTCCCGGCTGTGCGTGAAGAATGTTGGCTTCAACACTGGCCCTCACGCTGATCTGCGGATACTTTTCCGTCATCCGCTCTATATCCTTCTTGAAGTTCGGAATCTCACTTCTCTTGATACCGTAGAACAGATGCCCCGGACCGTGGTCAGAGATTGCGATATACTCAAGTCCTTTATCGATCGCGACTTTCACATTATCCTCAACGGAACCCTTTCCGTGCGAGTAGGTAGTGTGTGTGTGAAGGTCGTAAGTCATGACATAGTCATCGATGGTTCCGACCGCTTCACCCGAAACAGCGTCTGCCGCGCCCGCAGGCTCCTCGCCGATTATGCGGACTTCAGGCTCCAGCATTACGCCGAACTTCTCCTTGACTCTCGCCTGCACCAGCTCCTTGAGCTGGGTGATGTCTGTCGCCGTAGCGTTGCCTTTATTGATTATGAATCCGCTGTGAAGAGTTGAGACCTCGGCGTCTCCTACAGAGAGGCCTTTGCATCCGGCGTCCTGAACGAGCTTGCCGGCGAAGTATCCTTCAGGTCTCTTGAAAAAGCTTCCCGCGCTCGGATACTGCACAGGCTGCTTGGAATTTCGTTTCTTCGCGAGTTCGGCCATCTCGTTTCTGATTTCTTCCTCATCGCCTTCCTCAAGTTTAAGAACGACTTCCGTGACGACATCGCCCGTCTCGTGAAGCGCGGTGTGCCTGTACCCCATCTGAAGCTCTTCAGCAGTCATGGTGAACTGTCTGCTTCCGTCGGCCGATATGACATGCGCCTCTTCGAGGATATCCTTCGTCTCGCCGCCGTAGGCTCCCGCGTTCATGAACACAGCTCCGCCTATGCTGCCCGGTATTCCCGAAGCGAATTCAAAGCCTGTCAGACCTTCAGACGCCGCCCTTCTGGCAACGGCTGACATGAGCGTTCCCGCTCCGCAGATCAGTCTGTTTTCTTCTCTGTTTATGTAACTGAAGTCATCTCCTATCTTGACTATTACTCCTCTGTAACCTCCGTCGCGCACGAGCACGTTGGATCCGTTTCCCAGAACCATGTGAGGCACGCCTGACAGAACCGCCAGCACCTTCTGCAGCTCCTCCGCGTCAGAAGGACACACTAAAACGTCTGCGCATCCGCCCGCCTTGAATGAAGTGTGGCGCGACATGTCCGCATTCTCAATAATCTGTTCCGGTTTGAGTATTTCCCTGAGTTTTTCCAAGATAGCTTCCATCTATTCTTCGTCCTGCCTTTGCGTGTCTGTGTCATCATGGAATTCAACGAGCGTCGCCTCCATGATCTGGTGGCCCTCGTCTTCCGCCTGCCTGACTTCTTCGTCGGTCATCTCCGTAACCTCATCCTTCACATAGCCGCTTATAATATCCTTGAGGTCATCCTTCAGCATAGGTTTTGTGCGTTTCTGTCTAGGCTTGTGCGTACGGTACTTGTCGACCTTGTAGTCGAGGGTGTTCGTGGAGAATCCCCTCTTTGCCAGGCGTCTGTTGAGCGCTCTCGCGCAGTATGCGTAGATTACCGCGAAGATAGGAATACTGAGTACCATTCCCGGGAAGCCGAACAGTCCGCCGCCCACGAGAACCGCGAACAGTACCCAGAAGCTTCCGAGGCCTGTGCTGTCTCCCAGAATCTTAGGTCCGAGGATGTTGCCGTCAAACTGCTGGAGCACGATGATGAGTATGATGAAGTACACGCAGTGCATAGGGTTGACCATCAGAAGAAGAAGCGCTGACGGTATCGCTCCTATGAACGGACCGAAGAAAGGTATTATGTTCGTTATTCCGATGATGCAGCTGATCAGCAGACTGTACTCCCATCCGAAGATGCTCATGATTATGAAGCACAGAATTCCGATGATTATGGAATCGATGATCTTGCCGCTGATGAATCCGCCGAAGGTTCTGTTCGTGTAATCAGCTCCCTCCAGAATCTCTTCAGCCGTCTTCTCCTTGAAGTGGGCGACGATTATCTTCTTTGCCTGAGCCGAGAGCGTGTCCTTGATGTTCAGGAAGTACACGCAGACTATGATGCCGATCAGGAAGTTGAAGAAGAAGCCGATCGCTCCGAATACAGTGCCCGAAATCGCGGCAGCCATGTTGCCGGAATTAGGAAGAATCGTATTTGTTGCGAAGTCGATCGCGTATTCAGTTATGTTGTTGCTGATCTGATCCAGATAATCCTTTGCCACCGGAAGGTTGGCAAACTTGACGTCTACCCAGGCCGTGAAGCTTCTCATGGCTTCAGGAAGTATGTCGATTACCTTCATGATACTGTCTATCAGTCCAGGAATGATCATCCAGAGGACGCCCGCGATTGCAATTATAAGGATTGCAATCGAAATAATCGTTCCGATTACCTTGGCTATTGTCAGATCGTGCTTAAACTTGTACTTTCCCTTGTTGAAGAGACTGTACGATCTTGATACCGTGAAGTTGTATATAGGGCAAAGCAGATACGCCATTATCATGCCGTATACGAGCGGTTCAATAGCGTCTCCGAGCTTGCTCAGTCCGTGGCCGACGGAATCAGCCCTGAGCAGCATGAAGAAAACTATGAAGCAGCACAGTATGACAAGAAATGCCGTAAGTCCCCACTGATAATGTTTCTTCTCAAGTTTTATTCTCATAAGTAACCCCTGCAGGCCTCAAGCGTGCCTGTCATCTTCTCCACAATAGCATCCCTGAAAAATTCATATTCCTCATCTACCCTGATGCCCTTGAGACATGACGTGACGAGCTCGATGTAGTCTTTTCTGTCCATCGGCATGTCGATCGGCATGTACCCCTGTTCCATCAGGTAGTAGTTCATGGCGAAAATCGCCAGCTCGCCGTTGTATTCATCGAACGGCCATATGTCTATCACACAGTTGTGAATGTACATCGCTCTCGCGGCAATGTCATTCTCTATGCGGCCGGCATAAATTCTCCGGAAGGAGTTTGTCAGCCTCTCCTCTATGTCCTGCCAGTCAGGAGGCATGTGGCTGAACGCGAACACGACCGGGCTGTCCTTTCTGAAGTCCGCGTCCGGATCCTCCTCGAGAATTCTGTACGCGGCCTTGAGAAGTCCCGCGTTCATGGAGTTTCCCATGTTCAGGTTGCTGTAGGCCGATTTGACCAGCTCACAGTAGTTCTCGATAAATACGAAATCCCCCACCGCCACATCTGTCGGAAGGTCCCCGTCGAGTATTTTGTCTATGTTAAGGCTCTGGTGTCTGGGATTGCGCACGATAAGCGAAGCCTTGATCATGTCAAGCTTGTTTACCTCGCGCAGCGCCTGCTTGAGCGCCTTGTTCGCCGCCAGTATTGTGGCGAGCTCTTTTTTCATCTTCAGAAGTTCTTCCTGCATCTATGTCCTCTGTCTTCTCAGTCCTTCAAAAATCCGATGCGTCCCTTTGCCATCAGGTACTTGTACATGTCAACGTCCCCGAAATCGCCTTCGATTTTGTGGAGCCCCGGCATCTTCGCTTTTATCTTGTCGTAATCCATTGTCGGAAGGAACACGACGTCGTAGTCGTGCATCAGGGTCAGCTGAAGGAAATCCAGCACCTCATCGTCATTGAACCCCTCTTTCAGACCCACGTTCAGCCGTATCTTAAGACCCTCGTCAACAGCCTTGTTGATGCCCCTTATTACCGGCTGAAGTTCCTTGCCTTCGTTTGATTCTTTATACCTTGTGTAATTGAATGTATTTACAACGACGGTGACGTCCGTAACGCCGTTTTTTCTAAGGTCCTCAGCCTTTTCAGCCAGGTCCTGTCCGTCTGTAACCACTGTCTTTTTCTGCGTTTTTTCAGCTTCTGTCATGTTCTCCTCCGCAAAAAGCCCATACCTGTTTATATTGTACTGTAATTCCATTTAAGTGTCAAAGAAAGAAGCCTCTTGAATGTGCGCGGATATTCTGTTACTATTAACTCGGCAATTTACATTGAGAGGTTTGATTACATGCTTATTCTTTTCACAGCATTGATATTCGGAATTGTGGTTCTGCTTATTCTCCTCAAGAACATGAAGGGGGATTTCAGAGCGCAGCTCAGCGGTCAGGGTTCGCAGAAGATTCGTGCCGTGATTAAGCTCATTCTTTTGATTGAGGTTGTAATCTACATACTGATATTCCTGGTAGTAATAATAAAGACAATATTCATGTAATCCGGGTTAACGCCCGTAAAAAGACCGCCTCTAGAGGCGGTCGCTGTAATTCATGAGACTGCTTATGTATCCGGTTTTGCCGGATTTTTTCTTTTCCTGACGTTCTTTCGGTTCCTGACGTTCCTTATCCGTATCGACGTTCATGTATATCGATGACGCTGTCGCCGCCAGTTTGCCCGTGGATTTGATGCGGGCCTCGGCTGTCAGCTGTGTTATGCGCCTTCCCGTGGAGGTTGCCTTTGCAGTAACCGCGAGGGTTTCGCCGACCGCCACCGGTCTTATGTAGTTCACGTCCAGATTGATGGTCGGGGCGAAGTTCTCTCTGGCGTAGAATCTGGCCAGAGCGGCAATCGTAAGATCAAAAGCCGTGCAGATTGCGCCGCCGTGCATGTTGCCTATTCTGTTGGCCTGCCACTGCTGCGCGGGAAATTCGAATGTAAGAGTCTTGTCCTCAAAGGAACACCCTCCCCACTCGCTTTTCATCATGCCGTTCATCGTATCCTTCTGATTCTCGTTGTTGCTCCGGAGCGTCTCGCGCGCGTGGGCTTCAAGAGCCTCCTGCCCTGTGAGTTCCGGCTTTTTTCCTTCAGTACACATCGCTGTTACCTCTCTCAGTAATTACTTCCTGCCTCTTTCGTAGTATGCCGTCTTCTCATCCTCCGGCACCATGTTTCCGCCCGTGGCCCACACGACGTGTATGGAATTCTCGTCAGGCTCAGGCGCAAAAGCACCCTTGCATACGTATTTCAGTCCTTCAAAGGCTGCGCAGGCCGACGGTTCGATAAATATTCCCGTCTGATCCTTCAGGGCGGCCAGATAAGGATAGAGCTTCTCGTCTTCCACTGTAAAGCATCCTGACAGCATCGTCTGCATTGCCTTTGCAACCAGTCCTGAAGGACGCCCTACCGCCAGTCCGTCGGCTTCAGTCTTGCCGTCAATGCCGATGTCTCCCACGGCGATATCGTTCAGCTTGCCGGAAATCAGCCCCAGAGCCATGCATGGCGCATGGGTCGGTTCGGCGAAGAAGCAGTAGGCCCCCTCTCCGAAGGTCTCTCTGATTCCGTATGTCACGCCGCCCGGCGCTCCGCCTACTCCGCAAGGGAGATATACATACATTCTGTGGTCCTTGTCCACTTTTATTCCGAGCTCATCGAGCTGCCTCTTGAGCCTTCTGCCCGCAACGGAATACCCCGCGAAGAGATCGAGCGAGTTCTCGTCATCGACAAAATGGCACGTCGGATCGGCTTCCGCCTCTCTGCGCCCCTGGGCAACAGCAGCTTCGTAGTCATCCGGATATTCCACGACGGTTACGCCCTTGGAGCGGAGCATGTCCTTCTTCCACTGGCGGGCGTCCGCTGACATGTGCACGGTTACTTCGAAGCCTATGGCCGCGCTTATTATTCCGATGCTCAGCCCCAGATTGCCCGTGGATCCTACGGCAACCTTGTAGCCGGAGAAAAACTTCTTCATCTCCGGATCGCCCAGCTTCGCGTAATTCTCATGCTCCCCTGTCTCAGGGTCCCACTTGAGCAGACCCGCGTCCACAGCCAGGGTTTCAGCCAGTTTCAGCACCTCATATATTCCGCCTCTGGCCTTTATTGAACCTGAAATCGGAAGATGTGAATCCTGCTTGACGAAGAGTCTGCCCTTCTCCGGCGCGTTGAGCGCGGCAGGCGCTCCCTTTACCTCAGCCAGCGGTGATTCAATTATTCCGCCCGGGACCTCAGGGAACATGCGCTCAATGAACGGCGCGAACCTCAGAAGCCTCGCTTCCGCATCGTCGATATCGACGACTTTTTCTTCACCTGCGCCCGGCGCCTTAAACCCCGGGTTCACCCAGAAAAACTCCTCGCATCTTTTAAGTTTATCTATGTAATCGGTCATTATTCCACCTCCTGATTGTTTGCTCTGTCCTGATTCAATTGATTATACCATTATTAGTAAAGTTTGTGGTTGAAATGATTAAGGCAAATGTGTATAATAATCAAGCGGGTTTGAAAAAACCGTGCGCCATTAGCTCAATTGGATAGAGTCGCGCACTACGAATGCGAAGGTTGGGGGTTCGAGTCCCTCATGGCGCGCCAAAGTCGTTGGTACACACGGGTGCCAACGACTTTCTTCTTTTTAGCGCGTCGCAGCGCAGGGAGGTAACCGTCTATGAAACTGATTTCTTGGAATGTTAACGGAATAAGAGCCGCTATGAAAAAAGGCTTTCTGGATTTTGCGGCGGAAGCTGATGCCGATATCCTCTGCATTCAGGAGACGAAGATGCAGGAAGGTCAGGCCGAAGTGCCTCTGGACGGATACCACCAGTACTGGTGCTCAGCGGACAAGAAGGGATACTCGGGAACAGCTGTGTTCACCAAGGCGGAGCCTGTTTCCGTCACTTACGGTATCGGAATCGACGAGCATGACCACGAAGGCCGCGTCATAACATGCGAATACGATGATTTCTATCTCGTAAACGTGTATGTGCCGAACGCCCAGAATGAACTGAAGCGCCTGGACTACCGCATGAAGTGGGAGGATGACTTCCGCGGCTACCTTTCGTCGCTTTCAGAGACGAAACCCGTAATCACTTGCGGTGATTTCAACGTCGCTCACGAGGAAATCGACCTTAAAAACCCGAAGTCAAACCGCGGCAACGCGGGTTTTTCCGATGAGGAAAGAGAAAAGATGACTGTGCTTCTGGATTCCGGTTTCATCGATACCTGGCGCTACTTCTATCCGGACCTCGAGGGCGTCTACTCATGGTGGAGCTACCGCTTCAGAGCCAGAGACAACAACGCCGGATGGCGCATCGACTACTTCCTTGTCTCCGAGGCATTAAAAGACCGGCTCCGGGGAGCCGGCATTCTAACTGATGTCTTCGGCAGCGATCACTGCCCTGTCAGCCTGGAAATCGACTAGAACTCTTTTCTGAGGAGATATCTGTCTTTGCCTCCGTACAGTTCCCTGCGGTCCACGATTTCGAAATTGAGAATCAGGAAGTTGTTGTAGCTGTACGGATTCAGAGGTGATATGGATGTTATTCCCTCTGTCGCTCCAAGCTCTATTGCCTTTGCGATACGGATCTTATTGAACAGTCTCTGAAGTCCGTAACCGCGGTACTCAGGCACTACCATCGTCATGTCAAACGAAGCCGTTCTTTTGAGGTGCTCCTCATCATAGTTGAAGTGGTGACCGTAGTTAGTGCTCTGGTCTTCCTTTGTGTTAGGAACCAACACTGAAACACCCGCGACATCTCCGTTTTCTGCAAAAGCAAGCCAGCAGAAGTCGTTCTCAAGCTGGTCTCTCGTCTCTTCATCTGTGAACGGCGCGTAAATATCCTTATCCGGCAGCGCGTCCATGATGATGTCCTGCAGTTTCAGAAATGTATCAAAATCGTTCATGTCCGCCTCTCTTATGTGGAAAGTATGAGGCTCTCCGCGTCCGTTCAGCAGTTCAACGTCATAAGGCATTTTAATCATGTTAACTCCTCCGTTTCTCATCTTCATTATCAGAACGTTTAGGTCTGTCTATTAGCTTCTTGAGCGTCAGCGGCGTTGATGCCACACTGAGCAGCACTATTATCAAAACTATCAGGTTCTTCATCGATTTTCCCTCAAACCACGTTCCTCTACAATGTTACTTTACCACATTATGCAAAGAAAGTCATTTCAGTTTCTTCTCTATCAGCACGAGATCGACGCCCGGTATTCCGTTGAACACGGTCGGCACAATGCCGATTTCCCTGTAGCCGTGTTTTGCGTAGAATCTTCTCGCCGCCTTATTCCTGGCGTTCGTATCAAGGCGAAGAAAAAGGCATCCGTTTGCCTTTGCATATTCTTCATAGAACTGCAAAAATTCGTGTCCCGAACCTCTCCTGCCCTCTCTGTCGGAAATAATCAGGGTGTGAATCACCATTACCTCGTCATCAGGCGCCGGATATTCCCACTCTCCGTCAGCGTAACAGTCAACCTGAATCCTGTTTATTATTGCGGTGCCTACGATGTTACCCTGCCCGTCTTCCTGAACGAACATGTCATCCCGCGCGATGGACGCTTCAGCGGTCTCCTTCGTCGGATAAACGTCGCGAAGCCAGCCGGTCGTAGTCTCGCCGGCCGCCTCCCTTGCGTGTATCTCTTCATATATTCCCGCTATTGCCGGGATATCCTTTTCTGTTGCTTTTCTGATTATCATCTGTTCCTCCTGCCAGGCGTCGGCTGTTCATCCCGTACGGCGCAGCTACTCATCCTGCCTGGTCGGAATATTTGTCAGGAGCACAGCGGAAACTACCAGCGCGGCTCCTATCATCATGCGTCCTGTAAGCTGATCTCCGACCAGGAAGTATCCGAATATGCAGGCAAGCACCGGCTCAAGTGTATTCACAAGAGCGGCGTTGCCCGGCCCAATCAGTCGCACACCTATGGCGTAGCACAGAATGGCTATGAAGACGCACACTACCGAAAGCAGAACCATCATCCCGAACTGATTCGGCTCAATAGCGAAAAGAGGTTTTCCGCTAAGCAGGCAGCGGATGAAGTTGACCGCCGCCGCAGATGTCATTACATACCCTGCCACGGCGAAACTGTTCTCTTCTCTTACGCTCTTCGCGTCCAGCCCGAAGAGGTAAATGACATATCCGACTGCCGCCAGAAACGCAAAGAAGATACCGATGATCGTACCGTATCCCCCCGCTCCGCCGTTTCCCGCAAAGATGTCCGGTGACCAGACGATCAGCAGCAGTCCCGCAAAGGACAGCACCACAGCCAGAATCTTCGCCGCGCGAACCGGCTCCTTTTTTGTGACCATTTCTATCGTGACTATCATTGCCGGGAATGTGAAAGAAACGATCGTAGCCAGCGACCCCGATATGTAGTCAAAGGAAATGTACAGTGTCGTCGACATGAAAATGTATCCGAAGCACGTCACTACCATGGTCAGCGCTGCCTTCCTGCTGAATTTTACTTTAATGCCTCTGATCAGCAGGAACGCCCACATTATTATCGCCGCGTAGAGAAATTTGTTGAACAGCAGTGTCGCCGTCTCCACTCCCATGCCGAAGGCTATAAAAGAGAATGACGGCACCAGTCCGTAACATATGGATGTAATGGTTACGGAAGACGCTCCGAGTATTCTGTTGTTCCCCTGTTTTATGTTCATGCTTTATTTATAACTAGTCTCACAGTTTTTTGAGCATCTCAATGAGCAGTTCGTAGAAATGCACTACTGATTCTGCCCTCACCCGCTCCTCCGGTGAGTGGAATGATCTGCAGTCCGGGCCGATTGAAATAATGTCCATGCCCGGTTTTTTGTCCGCGAAGAATCCGCATTCAAGTCCCGCGTGAATGATATCGATGACAGGCTCCTTGCCGCCGCTCACCTCTCTGTACTTTCTGACCATGAGGTCTCTCAAGCGTGACTCCTGACGGAACTCCCACGCCGGGTACTCGCCGGACACGTGGATACTGCCACCGAGCATCTCGCTCAGTGCGCGGATCTCATCTGTCAGCGCGCGTCTCGACGCTCCGACGGAGCTTCTCACGGACTCAGTCGCCGCAAACTCCTTTTCGCCGGTCCGGACGATGCCGAGATTCGAGGATGTCTCGATGAGGCCCTTCA
>CADAHK010000011.1 GCA_902787725.1 uncultured Eubacteriales bacterium
GAAGGATTCGACATTCTCTTCATCGACGCCGCAAAAAGCCATTACAGGGAGTTCTGGGACCTTTCAATGCCTCTCATGAAAGAGGAGAGCATGGTGATCTGCGACAATGTTCTGATGAAGGGCATGACCGTATCTGATGAATACGACGAACGGGGAAGATACAAGACATCCATAAACAGGATGAGAGATTTCATACAGTACATAAACGGACTGGACTACGCCGACACCGCGCTGCTGCCTGTAGGCGACGGTGTATCGATCAGTCTTATCGACAAAAGCTTTTAACGAAACATGAACAGAGTTGAACTGCTGGCTCCGGCCGGCGATCTTGAAAAACTGAAAATAGCGGTGGAATACGGAGCAGACGCTGTCTACTTCGGCGGAGAGATGTTCTCCCTGAGGGCAGGCGCCGGCAACATGACCATCGATGAGATGAAAGAGGGCACTGAGTACGCCCACAGCCGCGGCGTTCGCTGCCACCTCGCTCTCAACGTATACGCTCATAACGAGGACATACTGCCTTTGCGCGGGTACCTCAAAGAGATTAAGGAAATTCCGGTTGACGCCTACATAGTGTCCGATCCGGCTGTCATGCTGCTTCTGAAGGAGGAGATTCCTGACGCGGAGATACATCTCTCGACCCAGGCTAACATGACGAACTACGTTACGGCCAACTACTGGAGAGCGCAGGGCGTTAAACGTCTTGTCCTGGCAAGAGAACTGACTCTCGAGGAGATAAAGGAAATCAGAGCTAACCTTCCGGACGATACGGAGCTTGAAGCCTTTGTACACGGAGCGATGTGCATTTCCTACTCGGGCAGGTGCCTGCTGAGCAACTTCATGACAGGAAGGGACGCCAACAGGGGCGCGTGCGCGCATCCGTGCAGGTACAAGTACAGGCTTGAGGAAGAGAAGCGTCCCGGAGAATACTGGCCTGTTGATGAGGACGACAGAGGCACGTACATCTTCAACAGCAAGGACCTGTGCATGCTCGAGCATCTTCCGGAGCTCATCGGGGCGGGCATAAGCTCTTTCAAGATTGAAGGGCGCATGAAGAGCATTTTCTACATAGCCCACGTCATAAAGGCTTACAGAACAGCACTTGACGCATACTACAGCAATCCCGACGGATACAGGTACGATCCTGCCTGGGCCCTTGAAATGTGCAAGGCAAGCCACAGGGACTTCACCACGGGCTTCTACTTCAGAAAGCCTACAGGCGAGGATCAGGAATACCTGAGCAGTTCATACATCCGCGACTATGCGTTTACGGGTCTTGTGAAGAGCTACGATCCGGAAACGAAGATAGCTGTCGTGGAGCAGAGAAACAAGATGGATATAGGGGACGTCATCGAAGTCTTCGGCCCGAAAGGGGAAGCCTTCACACAGACCCTTGAATACATGACCGATGAGGAGGGCACGTCTATTGAATCCGCGCCTCATCCTCAGCAGATACTGAATATAAAAATGGCTCAGCCGGTGGCTGAGATGTACATGATCAGAAAGGAGAAATAACTGATGTCAGAAGGTCCTTTGCTGCCCTTATGGGGCGTGATAATAGGCCTGGCGCTCATAATCATCAACGCATGGTTCGCAGCAGCGCGCAAATCAATTTCAGAATCAAACAAGACTAAACTGAGAGAACTGGCTGAAGACGGAAACAGCAAGGCAAAGGCAGTCCTTCCGGTGCTGGACAAATCACCTGAAAGCAAACTGTCGACAAGAGTATTGAATGTAATCATATACATGATCTACTGTCTTGTGTGCATGGTGTTCCTGGCGGCGCCTCTGTATCTTAAATTTGAGGAGATGTGGGAGTCCGAGGTTCTCGCAGCGGTTATCGCGTTTATAATCGTGTTCTTCATTGCGCTTATATTCCTCATGGCTCTCGGCGAAATGCTACCCAGAAGGATAGCAATGCAGCACGCAGAAGGCGTACTCATGGCGACGGCCGGCAGCATCAAGGCCGTAAATGTCCTTCTCAAACCGATAACAGCCTGCATAGCGGGGCTTTCCATACTGTTCCTCAAGCTGTTCAAGCAGAGGGCAGACCTAAACGACAATGAGTACTCGGAAGAGGATATAGTCGACATGCTGGAGGCCGGACAGGAGAGCGGTGAGCTGAAGGAGGAAGGCAAGAAGATGATCACCGGAGTTTTTGCCTTCGACGATATCCTGGCTTATGAGATCATGACGCCGCGTACTGATGTTTTTGCCATAGACATCAACGATCCGCATGAGGAGTACATAGATGAGCTCATGGAGCTTAAATTCTCTCGTATTCCTGTATACGAGGACGACAGCGACAACATAATCGGAATACTCAACATAAAGGACTACCTCATTCAGGCAAGACAGCTTGGATTCGACAATGTCGACATAAGATCGATACTGCGTACTCCTTACTTCGTGCCTGAGACCAAGAATATCGATTCGCTGTTCTTCGAACTACAGAAGACAAAGCAGCAGATAGCGATTCTCATCGATGAGTACGGCGGCTTCTGCGGCATAGTCACCATGGAGGACATCATCGAGGAAGTCATGGGAGAAATCGACGACGAGTACGACGAGGAGGAACAGGAACTCACCAGGCTTGACGATGATCTCTACATGATCGAAGGAAGCATGTACCTTGACGACATCAACGAAGAGCTGGGTACAAATCTCGAATCTGAGGATTCCGAGACCATCGGCGGCTTCATTATCGACATGTTCGGCGAAATACCTGACGAAGATGATCTGGGCAAGGAACTTACATGGGAGAATCTGGTCTTCACGATCAAATCCGTAAAGGACAGACGTATCGAGAAGGTCATCATGAAGATAAACGAAAAAGAGGATAAGGATAAAGAATAATGACAGAGGATAAAGACGTTTTAAATGTTTCTGATGACGTGCTTGCAGTATGCGCGATCAACGCGACGCTTAAAACTGAAGGCGTCGCTGAAATGGCCGGCGGAATCACGAACATCATCAGCAAGGCGGCACGCGGAAAGGAACTTGTTTCCAAGGGCGCCAAGGTAATTAGAAACAAGGATCAGATTGAGATAGATCTTCATGTTATCGTGAAATACGGATGCAAGATTCCTCAGGTTGCATGGGACATCCAGGAGAATGTAAAGAACGAGATCCGCAGCATGACTAACATGAAGCTAAACGCCGTTAATATCCATGTGGAGGGAGTCAAGAGAGATGACCAGGAATGATGCAAGGGAAATAATGATGCAGATACTCTATGAGATGGACGCCACGAAGTCCCTCGATGAGGCAAAGGCAACCCAGCTCGCAGCGGAGAGACTTCCGGGCGATCACGCCCAGCGCGGCGGAAGATTGCTGTCAGAGACAGTCGCTCATCTTGATGAGATCGACGCAGACATAAACAGATGCGCCTCAAGATGGAAGACGACCAGAATGCCTAAGGTGGATCTGGCCATCATGCGCCTTGCCTGCGGCGAAATAAGATACAGCGACGACATACCGGAAGCTGTCAGCATAAACGAAGCGATAAACATGGCGAAGAAGTACAGCACGGACAGCTCCGCCAGATTCATACACGGAGTTCTGGGCGCCGTGACCAAGGGCAGCAAAAATGACTGATAAGCATGTCTTAGGAATCGACACCAGCAACTACAAGACATCGATAGCTGTCGTAAAAGACGGGGAAACGCTTGTCGATATCAGACGATTTCTCAAAGTCAGGGAAGGAGAGAGAGGACTCAGACAGTCTGAAGCTCTTTTCCAGCACGTACAGAATCTTCCTGATATGTTCGCAGAACTCAGAGAAGTATTCAGCGGGAAAATCGACGCCGTGGCGTACTCGACAAGACCGAGATCCGTGGAAGGATCGTACATGCCGTGCTTTACCGCAGGCTCAGGTCAGGCTGTATCAATAGCTTCCGCGCTGGATGTGCCGGCGGTAGGCTTTTCCCATCAGGAGGGGCACATTGAAGCCGTACTGTCTGCCTTTGCGGAAAGACCTGAGGGAGATTTCGCAGCATGCCACTTTTCAGGAGGAACGTGCGAACTGCTTAAGGTGTCACAGAAAAAGCATGAAACCCGCGGCGCGTCATCATTCGCAAATCTGAACGGCGAAGGCGCTTTCTGGGACATAGAGATAACAGGCGGAACAAAGGATATTTCATACGGACAGGTCCTCGACAGGGCCGGCGTGGCCATGGGAATGTCTTTTCCGTGCGGACAGGAGCTCGACCTGATTGCCATCGAAGCTAAAAACTGCACAGATGATTTGACACGAATTAATGTCCAGGACGCATATGTGCATCTATCCGGTTTTGATACACAGATAAGGAACACACTCCATATAATTCAAAACGGAATGTTTTCTTTCATCCGGGAAGTTTTTGAGAAAATGTCCGATTCAATAATCCTGATGCTAGTTCAGAACGCGGAAAAAACGGGCATAAACCGTATTTACATGTCGGGCGGCGTATCTTCAAGCCGCTTCATAAGAGAATACATAACCGGCAGGCTCGCAGAAAAAGGAATAAAAGTATTCTTCGCTGACGCGGGTCTGTCATCTGACAACGCTGTAGGAACGGCCCTTCTGGGCAGAAGGTACTTATGGGACTGAAACCGATCAGAGTAGGACAACTGAACAACTACATCGGCCGCGTGCTTAAGACGGATCCGATACTCGCCAACGTTTCAGTCATTGGCGAGATAAGCAACCTGAAATTCCACAGCTCAGGCCATGTTTACTTCTCGCTCAAGGACGAGTCCAGCAAGATCAACTGTTTTCTTGCCGCTTCAAATCTTGAGCGCATAACATGCCCCCTTGAAGAGGGCATGGAGATAGTCGCTTCAGGATATATCTCAGTATACGAGAGAGGCGGATACTACTCTCTGAACATCAGGGACATAGAGGTAAACGGCGAAGGACAGCTCGCCGTGCAGTTTGAAAAACTCAAGGCGAAGCTTGAAAAGGAAGGACTGTTTTCCGCTGAACACAAAAAAACTCTCCCTGATTTTCCTTCTAAGGTTGCTGTTGTAACCTCCGAGACGGGAGCGGCGGTCAGAGATATAATCAGAACGATAAAAAACAAGAACGATTACGTGGATATACTGGTATATCCCGTGCTCGTGCAGGGCCCTGCGGCGGCAGGGGACATAGCGGCAGCGTTGCGCGACCTGAATGAGAACTACAGCGATGTTGACGTGATAATCACAGGACGCGGCGGCGGTTCGATGGAGGAACTCTGGGCCTTCAACGAGGAAGTTGTCGCAAGAAGCATATTCGATTCCGTGATACCCGTGATATCCGCTGTCGGACATGAGACGGATTTCACGATCTCGGATTTCACCGCGGACTTCAGGGCGGCCACGCCGACGGCAGCCGCGGAGATGGCGGTTCCGGACACGCGTGAGCTGAGGGAATATCTGAGCGGCATTAAAGAAAGCCTGGCCGAAAGTCTGATGCAGGCTGTGGAAATTCGGCGCAACAGACTCGCGGCGCTCGACCCTAACGCCTTTGCAAAGGGCATAAGCACGAGGATCGCCTATGAACAGATGAACGCCGATCGGATAATTGAATCCATGGGAGAAAGTCTTGCGTCAAGGATCAGCTCAGGCAGGGAGCGCATTGAGCTTCTGAAAGCTCTGCTTGATGCCTCAGATCCTAAATCCATTCTGTCGCGCGGCTACAGCGTGGTTACCGACGAGGATGGACACATAATCAGCAGGGCTGAAGAGCTGAAGATAGGACAGAACGTGAACATAGAGACAGGTTCCGGAAGCGCCGGGGCCGAGATAACCCGTGTTAATTAAGGAGGATTGAAGATGGCTGAGAAAAAACCGACATTCGAACAGTCCCTGAAAAAGCTGGAGGATGCTTCTGAAAAACTGAAATCCCAGGAGACTTCACTTGAGGACGCCATAAAGAACTACGAAGAAGGTCTCAAGGCATACAAGGAGTGCTCCAAAATACTTGAGGAAGCCCAGCAGAAGGTGGAGGTGCTTACGAAATGATTGACAGGACTTTTGAAGAATACAAGGCGCTTCTGGATGAGCATATTCTCGACTTCATTCCTGATATCGACCAGAAGAGCATAACTCTCTATGATTCCATGAAATACAGCATACTCGCGGGCGGAAAGAGAATTAGACCTGTTCTTCTCCTGGCTGCGTGCGAGTTCTGCGGCGGAAAGGCTGAAGAAGCTCTGCCGTACGCCTGCGCCATGGAGTACATACACACATATTCCCTCATACACGACGATCTTCCGTGCATGGACGACGACGAGCTGAGAAGGGGACAGCCTACAAACCACGTTATCTACGGTGACGCTGTTGCCACTCTCGCCGGTGACGGACTTCAGGCAGCCGCATACGAAGCCATGCAGAGAGACATGCTCCTTTACTTCGATAATTTCGACGCGCTCAAGAGCAGGGTCAGAGCTGCTTACGAGATAGTCAAGGGCGCGGGAGTCACGGGCATGGTAGCAGGACAGATCGCGGATGTTGAAGCTGAGAACAAAAGGTGTTCAAAAGAACTTCTTGACTACATACACATTACAAAAACCGCTGATATGATAATCAGCGCGGTAAGGGCAGGGGCGAGACTTGGTTCATGCTCAGAGCAGGAGCTTGAGAATCTCACCGTTTACGCCGAAAACCTCGGCCTCGCTTTTCAGGTCTGCGACGACATTCTCGACGTCGAGGGCGATGAGGAGCTGCTGGGCAAGGAAGTCGGGCACGATGAAGCCAACAGCAAGGCTACATACCCTGCGCTGTACGGACTCGATGAGTCAAAGAGAAAACTGAGAGAGCTGACAGACGCAGCCAAGGACGCGCTGGCTGAGTATTACGATAACGCTGAACTTTTCGTTGAACTGGCAGAGATGCTTGCCACAAGAGTAAGCTAGAGGGATTTACACTATGAGCAATTATTTATCAGAACACAAATTTCCTGAAGAACTGAGGACGATGGATTATGACCAGCTCGAGCTTCTGTCCTATGAACTAAGGGATTTTCTGGTTGAATCTGTATCGAAGACGGGAGGACATCTGGCCTCCAATCTTGGTATCGTAGAGCTTACGATCGCTCTGCACAGATGCTTCGATACTCCAAGGGACAAGATAATATGGGACGTCGGCCACCAGTCCTACGTGCACAAGATTCTCACAGGCAGAATGAACGACTTCGAAAATCTGCGCAAATACGGCGGAATCAGCGGCTTTCCTAAGGCGTGCGAGAGTGAATACGATGTCTTCGACACGGGGCACAGCAGCACATCCATATCCCTGGGCCTCGGACTTGCAGCCGCCAGAGATCTGAATGGCGACGACTACAAGGTGGTCTCTGTAATCGGGGACGGAGCCATGACCGGAGGTCTCGCATACGAGGCGCTCAACAACGCCGGAAGCATGAACACTAACCTCATCGTTGTGCTGAACGACAACGGCATGTCCATTTCGCAGAATACGGGCGGACTGTCCAGGTCCCTGGGACGCATAACAAGTACCGATAAGTACGTCCACATGAAGACCACTGTAAAGAAAGGTCTGTCCAAGGTTCCTGTAATCGGCGACAGCGTAATATCCGGAATCCACAACGCCAAGGAGGATATAAAATACGCCGTAATCGACGGCATACTCTTCGAGGAACTCGGATTCAAGTACATCGGACCCGTCGACGGACACGACATCAGGGAACTCTGTCAGACTCTTAAGCGCGCGAAAGGGCTTATGGGGCCGGTTCTCGTTCATGCCGTCACCCAGAAGGGCAAGGGCTATTCAAAGGCCGAAAAACAACCTAACGTATTTCACGGCATAGGCGCTTTTGATGTTCAAACAGGCGAGCCTGTAGGCGGTTCATCAGGAGCATCCTATTCGTATGTCTTCGGCGACAAGCTGATCGACATGGCCTATTACGATGAGTCAGTCATAGGAATAAGCGCTGCCATGACCGACGGCGTCGGACTTGAGGAATTCAGCAAAACCTATCCTGACCGCTTCTTTGACGTAGGTATCGCAGAGGCGCACAGCGCCACATTTGCCGCGGGTCTCGCAAAAGCGGGAATGCGGCCTTATGTCGCAGTTTACTCATCATTCCTGCAGAGAGCTTACGACCAGATTCTCGAGGATGTATGCCTGCAGAATCTGCCTGTCACCTTCTGCATAGACAGAGCAGGCGTCGTAGGCGCTGACGGGGAGACGCACCACGGACTATTTGACATGGCTTATCTCAGGTCCATGCCTAACATGACGGTTCTCGCTCCAAAGGACGGACCGGAGCTTGAGGCCATGATGGACATGTCTCTTTCAATAGACGGACCGTGCGCCATCAGATATCCGAGAGGCACGGCGGCGGATCTCGGCGGACCTGTCGCGGAAACACCGGGAAAAGCGGTCAGACTGAAGGATGGAACCGACGTAGATATATGGGCTGCGGGAACAATGGCAGGTCCGGCTCTTGAAGCAGCGGTCGTTCTTGAAGAAGAAGGGGTATCCGCCGGCGTGGTAAACATCGCGAGCATCGCTCCTTTCGACGAGGAGGCCCTGAAAGATTCAACTGAAAAAGTTCCGCTCATAGTCACCGTCGAGGACGGAATAGTGACCGGCGGAATCGGTGAACACATAAAGGCGCTTGCCGCTGACGGAGCGGCGAAGGTAATCAATCTTGGCTGGCCTGATAAATTCATTGAGCACGGAAGCCAGGATGAGCTCTTCAGGAAGTATGGACTGGACAAAGACTCCATAGCTGAACTGATCAGGAATAAAGCAAAATGAAAAAACGTCTTGACGTGCTGACAACTGAAAAGGGTCTTTTCACATCAAGGGAAAAGGCTAAAACGTCAATAATGGCAGGACTTGTCTACGTAGACGATGTGATGTGCGATAAACCGGGCACTCCTGTTGACGAGAACGCCAGAATCGCCGTTAAAGAGGATTTATGCCCCTATGTGAGCCGTGGAGGGCTGAAGCTGGAAAAAGCCCTTAAAACGTGGAATTTCGCCCTTACAGGCGCAAAGGCAGTCGACATAGGTGCTTCAACAGGCGGCTTTACCGACTGCATGCTCATGAACGGCGCTTCTAAGGTCTACTGCATAGACGTCGGCTACGGGCAGCTCGACTGGAAGCTGAGAAACGATCCGCGCGTCGTGAACATGGAAAAGTGCAACGTGCGCTATCTCGATGTTGACGAAATTGGCAGAGATGTGGACTTTATAAGCATAGATGTATCATTTATTTCACTAAGGCTTGTATTTCCTGTCGCAAGTCTGCTTTTGCGTGAAGGCGGATGCCTGGTATGTCTCGTCAAGCCGCAGTTTGAGGCGGGACGCGAGCAGGTGGGAAAGAAGGGGATAGTCAGAGATCCTGACGTCCACAGGCAGGTAATTGAGAACGTAATCGGGTACGGCGAGGAGAACGGACTGTATTCCTGGGGCCTCACATATTCTCCTGTCACAGGAACTAAAGGAAATATAGAATATCTTCTTTTCATGAAGAAACAAAAATGCGATAATAGAATAGATGTGGATGAGGTAGTTGAAGCATCTCACAAGGAACTGAAATAAAGGCTTTTGCTTTTATATATAACTAATGATCAATTAATAAAAAGGAGACAGATGATATGGACATTTCCAACAGAGTAGGAGCGATGCAGTTTTCGCCTATCAGAAGATTCAACAAGTACGGTTTTGAAGCCGAAGCAAACGGCAAGACAGTTTACCGTCTCAACATCGGACAGCCTGACGTAGAGACTCCGCCTTGCTTCAAGGAGGCTATCAACAATTTCGACAAGAAGGTAATCGCATATGCTGAATCAGGCGGCGTAACTGAGCTGCTCGACGCGATGATCGATTACATGGCCATGTATGACATGCATTACACAAGGGACAACATTCTGATCACCAACGGCGGATCGGAAGCCCTGACTCTGATCTTCACCGCTCTTCTGAATCCTGGTGAAGAGGCTATCATTGCCGAACCTTTCTACACTAACTACAACACTTTCTGCAACCAGGTCAACGGCGTTCTCGTACCGCTGACAACTTCCGCCGATGACGGATACGCATGGGCCAAGAAAGACCTGATCGAAGCGGCTATCACTCCGAAGACGAGAGCGATCTGCTGCATCAGCCCGGGCAACCCGACAGGAAGAGTTCTCACTCTCGACGAGATGAAGCTGATCGGCGAAATCGCCAAGGAACATGACCTGTGGATCATCTCAGACGAAGTATACAGAGAGTTCGCTTATGACGGCAGAGAAGTTACTTCATTCGGAATGCTCGAAGACATTGCTGACAGAGTAGTTCTGGTAGATTCAGTTTCAAAGAGATATTCAGCATGCGGAGCAAGAGTCGGCGCGGTTATCTCCAAGAACGATGACCTCATGAGCGGCATTCTCAAGCTGGCTCAGGGCAGACTCTGCTGTCCGACCCTGGAACAGGTTGGAGCGGCTGCTCTCTACAGACTGGACAAGTCATACTATGATCAGGCGAGAGACGAGTACTGCGCCAGAAGAGACGCGGCTTACGAAGAGATCTCCAAGATTCCTGGCGTTGTATGCCAGAAGCCTGGCGGCGCGTTCTACATGACAGCGAGACTTCCGGTCGAAGACGTTGAGGACTTCCTCATGTTCATGCTTACTGAATTCGACGACAACGGCGAGACAGTAATGTTCACACCGGCCGGCGGATTCTACGCTACACCGGGTCTGGGCAAGGACGAGATGCGTATCGCTTACGTTCTCGCTCCGGAAAAGATGAGAAGAGGAGCTGAGCTGATCAAGCTCGGCATCGAAGCTTACAACAAGAAGCTGGGTAAGTAAGGAGAAGGAATTGGCAAAATCAAAGCTATCGCCCATGATGCAGCAATATCTTGATATCAAGGAGGAACACAAGGATGAAATCCTGTTCTTTAGGCTGGGCGATTTCTACGAGATGTTCTTTGATGACGCCATTACCGCTTCAAGAGAACTCGAACTGACACTTACAGGTAAACAATGCGGTTTAGAAGAAAGGGCTCCCATGTGCGGAGTCCCTTTCCATGCCGCTGATACCTACATAGCCCGCCTCATAGGCAAAGGCTACAAGGTCGCGATCTGCGAGCAGGTGGAAGATCCCGCCGCTGCCAAGGGCATTGTAAAGCGCGAGGTCATACAGATAGTGACCCCGGGCACCGCCATGACCGGCAGCATGCTCAGCGACAAGGACAACAACTACATCGCCTCCGTCTACTCAGACGGCGAAGGCATAGGTTTATCCTACTGCGATGTGTCGACAGGGGAGATAAACCTCACTTCTTTCTCGGGCTCAGGCGCCAGACAGACTCTCATTAACGAGCTGGTCAAGATAAACGCCAGAGAGCTCATTCTCGACGAGAACACCTCAATCATTCTGGACACTGAGGACCTTGCGACGGTCATCGATCCGTACATCAACGTAATTGGTGACAGGTTCTACCGCAGGGACGCGCTCAGGGATACGATCAGACGCCATTTCGGCGTAACATCCTCGAGAGGAATAGGCGTGGAAGAGGATACAGACTCTGAGGTCGCGCTCGGGGCGCTGCTCCTCTATCTTTACGATACCCAGAAGAGCGATCTGTCACACATAAGAGAGCTCTCGGTCTATTCCGTAGGCCAGCACATGTCCCTTGACAAGGCTACGATCAAGAACCTCGAGCTTACCGAAACTCTGTTTGAGAAGAGGCTTCAGGGCTCGCTTCTCGGTGTTCTCGACAAGACTCACACTGCCATGGGCTCAAGAACCATGAAGCACTGGCTCAGACAGCCCTTAAACAACGCGGAGATGATCAACGCCAGACTTGACGCTGTCGAGACCCTGGTGGACGATGTGCTGACAAGAAACAACATCAAGGAGAATCTCAAGAGAATATACGACTTCGAGCGTCTCGCGGGCAGGATAGCAACAGGCAGAGCCAACGGGCCTGATCTTGTGGCCCTTGCGGATTCCTGCAGGGTTCTTCCTGAAATACGCATGGATCTCTCATCCCTTGACAGCGCCCTCATTGCTCAGCTCAGGGAAAACATATATCCACTTGAAGACATATGTACAATGATTGACGCCGGCATAGTGGATGAACCGCCGTTCACAGTCAAGGAGGGTGGTCTGATAAAATCCGGTTATTCCCGGGAGCTGGACGATCTCAAGGCTTCCATACACGACGCCCAGCAGTGGATCGCGTCCCTTGAGACTACGGAAAAAGAGAGAACAGGAATAAAGAATCTCAGAGTCGGATTCAACAAAGTATTCGGATACTACATCGAGGTCACCAAATCCAACTACGATCTGGTGCCTGATGATTACATAAGAAAACAGACTCTCGTCAACTGCGAGAGATTCATAACGCCTCAGCTCAAGGAAACAGAGAGACTCGTTCTGAACGCGGAGGCGGAGATAAACAGACTGGAATACGAGCTGTTCTGCGACATGCGCGACAAGCTCAAAGGCTACATAGCCGAAATTCAGAGCACTTCCCGCGCCGTGGCCGATCTTGACGTGCTTGCTGCCTTTGCGCAGACTGCCGAAAAGAACGATTACGTAAAGCCTGTGATCGACGAAGGAGACGTAATATCCATAGAGCAGGGACGCCATCCGGTCATCGAGCAGACAGTCAGGGACAGCGTGTTCGTATCCAACGACACGTACCTCGACAGAAAGGACGCCGGACTTCTTATAATCACAGGTCCGAACATGTCCGGTAAATCCACCTACATGCGCCAGACCGCCCTGATAGTTCTGATGGCTCAGGCCGGCTGCTTCGTGCCTGCGGCAAGAGCGCGCATTGGCCTCTGCGACCGCATATTCACGAGGATAGGCGCTTCCGACAACCTGGCTCAGGGCCAGAGTACGTTCTATGTTGAGATGAGCGAGCTGGCGTACATACTCAATTCCGCCACAACGAGAAGCCTGATAATCCTCGACGAGATAGGAAGGGGCACGAGCACATACGACGGGCTTTCCATCGCCTGGGCTACCGCCGAATTCGTAAGCAAAAGGCACATCAGGACTCTGTTCGCCACTCATTATCACGAGATGACTGTGCTGGAGAACACCATGGATGGAATCCGCAATCTGAACGTCGACGTCATTGAGGATAACGGAAACATTGTGTTCCTGCACAAGATAGTCGAGGGCTCCGCTTCAAGGAGCTACGGCATTCATGTGGCGCAGCTCGCCGGCGTACCTGACGAGCTTCTCGTAAACGCGAGAGGCCACCTTGACAGCCTTGTAGGCGACATGAAGGAGAATGTTGAAGTCGTAAAGGAAAACACAGGGGAAACGCAGCTTACGTTCTTTGAAACTGTGCCTGATCCTGTAAAGGAAAAGCTTAAATCCCTGGATCTGATGAACACAACGCCTTCCGAGGCGCTCAAGATACTGGAAGAGCTCAAGAAGGGCCTCTAAGGAACTGCCATGATAAAGATATTAGATAAACACATCGCAGACAAAATCGCCGCGGGCGAGGTAATAGACAGGCCGGTATCAATAGTTAAGGAACTGGTCGAGAACGCTGTAGACGCAGGGGCTTCGTCCATCACTGTACAGATAAAGGACGGCGGGAGAACATATATTCGCGTCACTGACAACGGATGCGGAATACCGGCGGATGAGGTCGAAACTGCCTTCAGGCGTCACGCCACCAGCAAGATAGCCTCCGAGGCCGATCTTGACTGCATAGAGACTCTGGGCTTCAGGGGCGAGGCACTGGCCAGCATCTGCGCCGTCTCACGCGTTGAGCTCATAACCAAGACTGCCGACGCAAAGGCAGGAAGAAGGGTCGTAGTAGAAAGCTCACAGGTCCTTGAAAACAGCGCTACGGGCTGTCCTGACGGAACTACGGTTACTGTCCGCGACCTGTTCTTCAACGTGCCCGCAAGGTACAAATTCCTGGCGACCGATGCTTCTGAGGCGAGAAAGGTCATAGATTTCGTATCGAGAATAGCGCTTTCATACCCGGATATCCGCTTCAGCATGATCAACGGAAGCAGCAGAGTGTTCACCACATCAGGCAAAGGCAACATTCTGGCCAATATAATAAGCATTTACGGCAAGGACATAGGGGAAGGCCTGATTCCTGTTGAAAAGTCCGAAGGCGGATTCACACTTAAAGCTCATGTTTCATCGCCTGACAAGACGCTCCCGTCCAGGAGCAGGCAGATTTTCTGCGTAAACGGCCGGATCATAGCCAGTTCAGTTCTCGAAAAGGCTCTGGACAGGGCGTATGCTGAGCGCATGTTCAAGGGAAGGTTCCCGATCGCGTTCATCTTCCTCGCAATGCCGGCGGAAAAGCTCGATGTAAACATCCACCCGACAAAGCGGCAGATCCGTTTCGATAATAACAGCGAAGTGGAGGACTTCGTTGCGGAAGCTATCAGAACCGCCCTGAATGGGGAGAAAGCAGTACCTGAAATCACTAAAAATGATGGGTTTGTGAAGGATGAATCATTTACATATAAACCTGAAATCAGCAAGCCTTCCGCGGAACAGGCTGTAATTCCGGTTGATTATAAAGAACAGATTGATGAAACAGATGATCAGGAGCAAGTTGACATAAAATCGTTCCTGACAACTAAACGCCAGGAGGCTGTCGAAACGGAAAAAATCACCGAAATGCCGAATCCTGTTCCTGAACAGGTCAACAGGCCATTCGATTTCGAGGATCTGATCGTAATCGGAGCTGTTTTCAACACATATATACTTGCTCAGGACGATGAGAACTTTTACATGATCGACCAGCACGCAGCTCATGAAAGGGTTTTCTACGAAAAGCTCATGGATCAGTACAACGCTTCCGAGAAGTTCTCGCAGCAGATGCTGATGCCTTTGTCCTTCAGCGTATCCTCCGATGTCTCTGCCACCGAGGACGCATGGATAGACGATGTCCGCGCAATGGGCTACGACATAGAATTCTTCGGCAACAACACCTATATCGTCAGGGAAATCCCCGCTTTCATGGAAATGGGGGAGGCCGAGGACTTTCTGAAGGATCTTTTCAGTGAATTCAGCGAGAAACCTGACCTGACTGACCGCAGCACTCTTGATAAGATCATCACAAGATCCTGCAAATCCGCCGTCAAGGGCGGAGATGTGCTGGACAGCAGTGAAATCAGCGCTCTCATGGACCAGCTCAGGGCTTGCAGAAACCCGTTTTCATGCCCTCACGGCAGGCCTACATTCATAAGGATGACGAAGTACGAGCTTGAACGCATGTTCAAACGAGCTTAATCATGAACGAAAAACGCATTCTTGTGATAGCCGGACCTACGGCTGTCGGAAAAACTGAATACGCCATAGAAGCTGCAAGGGCATTCAACGGAGAGATAGTATCCTGCGATTCCATGCAGCTCTATAAATATATGGACATAGGCAGCGCAAAGCCCTCTCAGGCGGAGCGGAGCCAGGCCGTTCATCACATGATAGACTTCCTTGATCCGAGGGAGGAGTTTTCAGTTGCCCGTTATCAGGAGATGGCCAGAAGGACCATCGATGAAATCCTCTCAAGGGGCAAACTTCCGGTAATTTCAGGAGGAACCGGACTTTACCTTAACTCAATTCTCTACGACATGGACTTCGCGGGCGCGTCAGGAAATCCCGGGCTGCGCGATGAACTTAAGGCAAAGGCTGCTGCTGAGGGCCCTGAGAGCCTTCACAGGATGCTCTCGGAGCTTGACCCCGACGCGGCGGAAAGAATCCATCCCAACAATGTCAAGAAGGTCATAAGGGCGATCGAACGTCTCGAGGCAGGGGAGGGGCGTGTCCGGCCATTTGACGGCAACATTTCCGAAAATCCTGACTACGATCCTCTGATGGTCTGTCTCACGAGGGACAGGGAAGAGCTCTACGACAGAATCAACAGACGTGTCGACGCGCTTGTTGAAGCCGGTCTTATCGACGAAGTAAAGAAACTTACCGGAATGGGCCTGACCGCCGAAGATATCTCTATGAAGGGCATCGGATACAAGGAAATCATCGAATATCTGGACGGGGAAACGAGCCTTGATGAAGCCGTTGATAAAATCAAAAAAAATACAAGACATTATGCCAAAAGACAGTTAACATGGTTACGCAGATATGATAGAATAAATCTGTTCGATTTATCGGCATACTTGACCGATCAGGAAGCAAAAAGGGGATTCATAAGTTGGCTGGAGAAAAAACTGTAAGATTAAACAATAGAAGCGAAAAACCGGATAACATCGTACTTAAGGAGCACGAGGTCGTCTCCAAGTGCGTTGGAATCGAAAAAGAGCTCCCGACATTCATGAGGGGCTTTTTTGCTTACCTCAAAGGCAACGTTCT
>CADAHK010000012.1 GCA_902787725.1 uncultured Eubacteriales bacterium
ATCGGCTCAATGCTCGCAGACTCAGACGTCAGAAACATCAACGCGCACACGGAGATGTTCGTTGACGCGTACGTCGATCTGTTTGAAGCCGGCAAGCTCACGGGAAACAAGCCGGTAGACAAAGGAAAGGCAGTATACACCTTCGCAGGCGGTACGCAGCGTCTTTACGATTTTATAAACGACAACCCGATCTGCTGCAGCGCCCCTGTTGATTACGTTAACAGCATAGAAACGGTAGCGAAGATCAAGAACTTCATTTCCATAAACAGCTGCATTCAGGTTGACCTGTACGGTCAGGTCTGCTCCGAATCAGCAGGTGTACAGCAGGTATCCGGAACGGGCGGACAGCTTGACTTCGTACTCGGCGCGTACGCTTCCAAGGGAGGCAAGAGCTTCCTCTGCACACCGTCCACAAGAACCCTGAAGGACGGCACAAGAGAATCACTTATCAAGCCGATGCTCTCCGAAGGAAGTATCGTTACCACGCCGAGAACAGCTACCAACTTCGTTGTAACTGAATACGGCATCGCCAACCTGAAGGGCAAGAACACGTGGCAGCGTGCCGAGCTCCTGATCAACATCGCGCATCCTGACTTCAGAGACGACCTGATTAAACAGGCTGAGAAGATGGGAATCTGGAAGAACACTTCGAAGGTTACTTTCTAATAACAACAAAGAAAGGGCGCAAATCCGCAGATTTGCGCCCTCTTTTATTTGCTTTATTCCTGATTATTTCAGACGGCTGAATATCTCGATCATCGTCTGCGCGTCCGTCAGATGATTTATCTCTCTTCGCACAGCAGGCGCTCCGCGCATGCCTTTGGTGTACCAGCCTACGAATTTTCTTATTTCCTTAACGGCTATGTCCTCACCCTTTTCTTCGCAGAGCATCTCAAGGTGGCGGATCAGCATGTCGATGCGCTCCTCACGCGAAGGCTCCTGAGGCTTCACGCCGAACTCCAGCAGCACTCTGGCGTCGCGGAATATCCACGGATTCCCCAGGGCTCCCCGGGCAATCATGACTCCGTCGCACCCAGTCTCGTCCATCATGCGCATTGCGTCCTCACCGCTTCGGACGTCGCCGTTTCCTATGACTGGAATGCTGACGGCTTTCTTCACTTCTGCAATTACGTCCCAGTCGGCTTTGCCCTCGTAGAACTGCTCCCTCGTCCTGCCGTGCACTGTGACTGCAGCCGCTCCCGCGGCTTCTATTGCCTTTGCGGCTTCCGCCGCTACGTTCTCGCCGCGCGCGAATCCCATTCTGATCTTTGCCGTCACCGGTTTCGGCGCGAGGTCCCTGTCCGCTGCTTCCCCCGCTCCCATCTGCGCGCCCGCCACCATGGCGGCTACGCAGTCATACAGGACATCGAGCCGCTTAAGCAGCGCTGAGCCCTCACCGTTCTTCACTATCTTAGGAACCGGGCATCCGCAGTTGAGGTCCAGCAAAACGTTATCGCATGAAGCAAGCTCACGCGCCGCCTCATAGAGCACATCCGGCTCGTCACCGAAGAGCTGGAAGCCCGCCGCACCGCAGACTGACTGCGTGTCCGCGGCCGCGCTCTCATTTTCCGTCAGTTCCAGAAGCCGGCGGCTTTTGCGGTCACCGTACTTCAGGCCTTTGCCGCTGACCATCTCCGTAAATACAAGAGACGCCCCCTGCTCCTCGCAAAGGGCGCGCATGCTTTTGTCCGTGTAGCCGGCGAGCGGCGCCAGAACAAAAGGATTATTGAATTCGATACTGCCAATCTGCAACTTTCGATTCATCAGCGTTTTCTTATGATGCCTGTTACAGCTTTCCCTCGTAAAGCATGTCGTCTTTTTCGATTTCTTCCTGGGATGCCTGCTTGCGGCATTTTTTATTTTTGTTATAAATCATCTCCAGACCTTCGAGTGTCAGGAGCTTGTCGACATAGTTGATGCAGTCCACGCCCTGGTCGATCATTGTTGCCAGGCCGCCGGTCGCGATGACCTTGATGTCCTCTTCGCGGACGCCGTCAGCAGCACAGTACTCGGCCAGTTCCTTCTTCATGCGGCGCACGATGAACTCGACCAGACCCATGTGGCCATAGACCAGTCCCGACTGCATGCTGTTGATGGTGTTTCTGCATATTACGTGACCCGGCTCTTCCAGTTCAACCTTAGGAAGTTTAGCGGTCTTTTCGAAGAGCGCGTCCGATGAAATCTTCAGACCCGGGGCGATGGTTCCGCCGATGTACTCCGCGTTTGCCGTGATGGCGCAGAATGTGGTCGCGGTTCCAAGATCGATTACGATAAGCGGGCCGCCGTACTTGGCGTGTGCCGCGACAGCGTTTACTATCCTGTCGGCTCCGACCTGCTTAGGGTTATCATACTTGACTATCAGGCCGGTCTTTATTCCCGGTCCGATGACTATGGCTCTCGTGTTGAAATACTTCTGCGAGAGGTGCTGAAGTGTGTAGAGTATCGAAGGTACTACCGTCGCGATTATAACGTCTTCGACATCTGCAAAATCAAGATTCTCGTACTGAAAGAGCTGGTTGATTATCATTCCGTATTCGTCGGCGCTCTTTCTGTTGTCCGTCTCAAGTCTCCAGTTGGTAATCATCTCACCATCCTTGAAGACTCCCAGAACGATATTGGTGTTTCCTACATCAAAGGCAAGTAACATTGTGTTTCTCCTTCCGCTTTACCGCTGCGCACCTTCGTCGCAGTCGCTTCGCTGAAACAAGCAGGAGCGGTATTAATAAACCGCCCCTGTTCATATATCCTTATTTCCAAAATACTTTTTACTTGAGTGTAATCAGAACGTCGCCTGAGTTGACTGATGAACCCTTGGCTGCAACGATCTTGTCTACAGTTCCTGCTGAAGGAGCTGAGATTTCGTTTTCCATCTTCATAGCCTCGAGGATGAGAACTACGTCGCCGGCGTTTACTGCCTGTCCTTCTGAAACCTTTACGTCCAGAACTGTTCCAGGCATTGGAGCAGTAATGCTTGCTGCGCCGCCTGCTGCTGCAGGTGCCGGTGCCGCTGCTGGTGCAGGAGCAGGTGCTGCTGCAGGTGCAGGTGCTGCTGCAGGTGCTGGAGCCGGTGCAGGTGCTGCTGCCGCTGCCGGTGCAGGCGCTCCGCCCAGATCTTCTACTTCAACTGCATATGTGGTTCCGTTTACAGTGATGTTGTACTTTTTCATTTTACTATTTCCTTTCGCTTAGATTATCTTCTTCTGGTGTCGAGCCTGTCTTCCAGTCCTGATGCGCCCCAAGGGGTGTTGTCTCCTGAAAGTCGTGTTATCTTCTTTACTACCAGGTTGTTTGCGTTAGCTCCCTGATACGCCGCAATAGCCGCTGCTATTACCGCTACCAGGCTGTCGTCTGATGCTTCTTCCACAGGCGCCTTGGTCTCAACCGGTGCCGGTGCCGCGGCTGCCGCTGCTGGTGCCGCTTCCGGTTTCTTGCCGGTTCCGAGAACCTTGCCCATGATCGCGATGAATATCCAGATGAGGATGAGCACTGTGAATGTGATTCCCAGTCCCATGATCATCGTGATGGTGGAAGCAAGCATCTTCTCTCCGAATGTCAGCGAATGCATTGTATCCGGATTCGAGAATATCTCCATTAAGCTCATGTTGCCTGTATCCATGCCGTCACCTCCTTAGAGTGGAATGTCGCCGTGCTTCTTAGGCGGCAGTGTTTCCTTCTTGGTCTTCAGCATGTCGAGCGCGCTTGCGATTCTCTGACGAGCGGTTGCCGGTTCGATGACGTCGTCAACATAACCGAGTCCTGCAGCATAGTAAGGGTTGTTGAACAGCTCTTCGTACTCGTCGATTTTCTGCTTTCTCAGCGCTTCGCGTTCATCATCGTTCTCGATTGCCTTAAGCTCAGCCTTGACGGATGACATGATGTTTACAGCGCCTTCAGCACCCATTACGGCAATCTGCGCTGACGGCCATGCCAGTACCATGTCTGATCCCAGTTCCTTGTTGCACATTGCGATGTAAGCACCGCCATATGCTTTTCTGAGAATCATTGTGATCTTAGGAACAGTTGCTTCGCAGTATGCGTAGAGCAGCTTAGCTCCGTGTCTGATGATGCCGCCGTATTCCTGATTGGTTCCAGGCAGGAATCCAGGAACGTCTTCCAGAGTCAGAATCGGAATGTTGAACGCATCGCATCTTCTTACCATTCTGGCTGACTTGTCTGACGCGTTGATGTCCAGGCATCCTGCGCCTACTGCCGGCTGGTTGGCGATAACGCCTACTGTTGTACCACCGATTCTGATGAAGCATGTGATGATGTTCTTCGCGTACATTGCGTTGACGTCGAAGATCTTGCCGTCATCCGCGATGCCCCTGATGATGTCATACATGTCGTATGCCTTGTTAGGGTTGTCAGGAATGATCGTGTTGAACTCAGGGATGAGTCTGTTAACGTCATCTGTGCATGCGTATGTCGGCGGAAGTTCCTTGTTGTTCGATGGCAGATAAGTGAGCAGCTCTCTGACCTGCATCAGCGTATCTGTATCATCTGCGCCCATGAAGTGGGCAACGCCGCTGACCGTATTGTGAGTTCTCGCTCCGCCCAGCTGCTCTGATGTAACGATTTCGCCTGTTACTGTCTTGATTACGTTAGGTCCCGTGATGAACATCTGTGATGTCTGGTCAACCATGAAGATGAAGTCTGTAATTGCCGGTGAATATACAGCTCCGCCTGCGCATGGTCCCATGATTACAGAAATCTGCGGGATAACGCCTGATGAAATAGTGTTGTTGTGGAAGATCTTGCCGAATCCTGAAAGCGGAGCAACGCCTTCTTCGATTCTGGCACCGCCTGAATCCTGGAGTCCTACGAACGGAGCTCCCATCTTCAGAGCCATTCCCTGTACTTTTACGATTTTTTCTCCGTGGTATTCACCCAGTGACCCGCCGCCAACGGTGAAGTCCTGTGCAAACGCGAATACCAGTCTGCCGTCGATCTGTCCATAGCCGGTAACTACGCCGTCACCAGGCATGTCTTTCTCAGGCATTCCGTAGAACGGACATCTGTTCTTGACGAATGTGTCCATTTCAACGAAGGTGTCCTTGTCAAAGAGGATATTCAGTCTTTCGCGAGCCGTCAGCTTGCCTTTTTTGTGCTGTGACTCGATCCTCTTTTCTCCTCCACCCTGATAAAGGTGTTCTTTCTTCTCGAGGAGTTTTTCAAGCTTGTTCATTTGGTTACTTCCTCCTAATAAAAGTATTTTGGATATTGGTATTCATAACTGGTAATCCCCTGCATCACTAAAAAGATGTCAGGCGACAACATACCACCAATACTATATCCCAACGGCCCCATGATTTCAACCAAAAAAACTCCTTTTTGTCCTTTGTATACATTATATTTCAGCCTTACGGCCTGCTGACGCAGCGCATAAAAAAGAGCCGCGAAAAGCGGCTCTTTCGTTATCTGTTCCGCAGCGGTATTCAGACCGCCTTGATTTCTCTTAATAAGGGAAGTTCCTGTGGAGCGGATACTTGTCAGTAAGTCCCTTGACGATGGCTCTAGCCTCTTCCATCTTGGCTTCGTCTTCGCCCTTGCTGTCGATGACCAGAGCGATGGCGTCAGTAACTGCCTTCACGTCGTCTTCCTTGAATCCGCGGCTCGTCATTGCCGGAGTTCCCATTCTCAGACCTGATGTGATCATCGGCTTACGAGGGTCGTTCGGAATAGCGTTCTTGTTGGTCGTGATGTTGGCCTCGTCCAGGAGTCTCTCTGCCTTCTTGCCGGAGATGTCCTTGTTAAGGAGCTTGACCAGAATCAGGTGGTTGTCGCTTCCGCCGGAAACCAGTTCGAAATCATGAGCGTTCATGCCTTCGACCAGCGCCTGGCAGTTGTCGATAACCTGCTGCTGATAAGCCTTGAATTCAGGCTGCATCGCCTCGTGCAGGCAGACTGCCTTTGCAGCGATGATGTGCATGAGAGGTCCGCCCTGGAGTCCCGGGAAGATCGCCGAATTGATTGCCTTCTTGAACTCCTCTCTGCAGAGAATCAGGCCGCCTCTAGGTCCGCGCAGAGTCTTGTGGGTTGTCGTGGTTACTATGTCAGCGTATGGAACCGGATTCTCGTGGAGTCCCGCTGCAACCAGACCCGCGATGTGAGCCATGTCGACCATGAGGAGCGCTCCGACTTCGTCAGCGATTTCTCTGAAAGTCTTGAAGTCGATTGCTCTCGGATATGCTGATGCTCCCGCGACGATGAGCTTCGGCTGGTGTTCCTTTGCCTTTGCTCTTACGTCGTCGTAGTCGATTCTCTCGTCCTCGCCCAGGCCGTACGCTACGAAGTTGTATGATTTACCGGAGATGTTTACCGGGGACCCGTGTGAAAGGTGTCCGCCGTTTGAAAGGTCCATGCCCAGTACTGTGTCGCCGTAATTCAGGACAGCCTGATAAACCGCTGTGTTCGCATTGGCTCCGGAGTGGGCCTGAACGTTGGCGTGGTCGGCGCCGAAGAGCTTGCAGGCTCTGTCAATTGCCAGCTGCTCTACCTCGTCGACGAATTCGCATCCGCCGTAGTATCTCTTGCCCGGATAACCTTCGGCATACTTGTTTGTAAGCGCGCTTCCTGCCGCTTCCATGATTTCGTAGTTTACGAAGTTCTCCGATGCGATCATCTCGATCTTAGTTTCCTGACGGTTAATCTCTCGTCTGATTGAAGCTGCTACCTCAGGATCCGCTTTGTCCAGATAGTTGAAATACATAACAAATCTCCTTTTTCTCTATAACAACAATTTAAATAATTATACTCAATAGCCTCATGCAAAGGCAACCCTGCAAAGGCTGTATGTACTTTTATCAGCTCACCGCCCGTTCGAGCCGCTTCAGCGCGAGGGCCATTGTAAGTCCCGGCATCGTCCTGCTGCCCGTGACCTCGACGCCGAGGATTTCGTTTATCTTCTTGAGACGGTACTGCACGGTGTTGGTATGTACATCCATGATCTGGGCAGTCTTGCCTGTGCTCATGCCCGCGTCCAGAACAAACGTCTCCAGCGTTTCAAGAAGCTGACGCCCCTTGGCTCCGCCTATCTGCCTGAAAGGCTCCAGCAGCTCGGAGTAGTTCTTGTGCACGAAACCTCCCTGAATCTGAATGTTGATGCAGTTGTTGACGAGCGTAAGTTCATACTTGGTAAAGACGCGCTTGTACGGGAAGACGTTCTGAGCGAATGTCCAGCTCTCATTAATGAGCTTGTAGGCGTCGCCCGCGCCCTCGATTCCGTTCACTCCCGTCACGTGGAAGATCCTGACCTTGCGGTCCGTCTTAAGATTGCTGAAGAGCTTGTTGCAGTCGGCCTGGAGATCCGCGGCCGCCGGCGTGTGCTCCGTCTTCAGTATCATTCCGTAGGTTTCATCGTCTTCATTTATGTGCATGATGTCGAGATCCGTGGCCATCTCGAATTCCGAAAAGGCGTGGGACTCTTCATCCTTTGGAATTCCCTTGGAGAAGAACACGCTTATGATGTCCTGCCCTGCAATCCTGGCCTCGTCCTGAAGATTGTAGGCGAGGGATTTATTGCCGCGAATGAGCGCCTTTATGAAATCGGATTTGGCGTCGCGTTCAGGCGTGTACTTCCACATGCCCATGGCCAGCTCTATGATTTCCGCAAGCTTGGTGATCTCGCCCGCCGTGTAGACATCTTCGTTATCTACGATCAGCATGAAGTACTTGTCGCTTCCGATGTTCACCGGGCCCCAGTAGGTCAGTACTCCGTTGACGTCGATCTGAGTGTAGACTTTGCCCGCGCCTTCAGAGATGCTGCGCTCTCTTCCGATTCTTATGGCGTCAGCGATGGTTACCCTGTGTCTTGTCTCAACAGCGAGAACCGGGTTGAAGTCCTCGCTGAGAATAATCAGCTGGAAGTCATTGTTTATTGCCGCTTCTCTGACTGCGTCATTGAAGCTTGAGTGCTTTTCGAAGTTGAGCAGATGAAAAACAGTATTGCTTATGAGAGAGTTGTTGAAGTTCTCTCCATAGAGCAGGTCGTCCATGATATCGGCGATCGCCTGATCGTACCTTGCCTCAGGCGCCATGCGTATGAGCGTCAGCTCCGCCTTATCTGCCGCGGCGACCACTCTGCTGTCGACTTCTTCATTTCCTCCCGCGAAGAATACGGCAAGCGCCGGACAGCCTTTTCTGGCCATGCTCTCGACGAGTCTGCACTGCTTCGCGACGTCGTTCTTCGCACCCAGAAACCCCGTCAGAAGCATCTCAGACTTTCCGCTGCTGTATAGATTCAGGTCGCTCTCATCGGCGCCGTCGAACACGGAAACAGAGCTCACGTTTCCTGCAAGCCCATCCGCATGCGTAAGCACCTCGGCTCCCGCAAAAGCATTCAGTTCGAGACAGTCCTTTACGGTCAGTTTCATTATTTATCTTCCTCTTCAGCTTCCGCTTCGGTTTCTTCAGTTTCTTCCGGTTCGGCCTCTTCCTCAGTCTCCTCTGGCTCGGTTTCTTCCGCGGTCTCTTCCGGCTCGGCTTCTTCAGCTTCTTCCTCAGTCTCTTCTGCTTCCGCCTCAACCTCTTCCGCTTCAGCTTCCACTGCTTCGGTTTCTTCCGGCTCAGTTTCTTCTGCTTCAGTTTCGACCGGTTCGGCTTCAGTTTCGACCGGTTCGAATTCGGCGTCTGCCGGTTCCTCTTCGTCAGACTTCTTCTTTTTCTTCAGCGGCTGCGGCTCCTGGGTCATGTCGTTGTAGGTCATGATTCTCGGCTTGAACTTGGCGTTCTTGCCCTGCTCCTCAATCATATCCGAAAGCTCGTCCAGCTTGTCCTGAGCCCTTCTCTCGGCCTCTTCCTTGGCTTTCTGCCGCTCCAGCTTTCTCTTCTTCGCCGCTGCCTTTGCTTCTTCCTTGTCCTTGGCTTTTCTCTCTTCCTTGGCAACCGCATGCTCTTCGCCGAGCTCCTGCGGAGTCTTTTTGCCGTCGAACAGGTCGATGAACTGCTCGCCGTCCAGAGTCTCAATCTCAAGGAGTCCCTCGGCTACAGCAGTAAGCTGAGTCTTGTGCTCCTCAAGGATGCTGAGCGCCGCATCGTAACATTCCTCGACGATAGCCTTTACCTCTTCGTCGATTTCGTTCGCGGTTTCCTCAGAGTATGCCTGCTTGGACGTGAAGTCCTTGCCCAGGAATACTTCATCCGACGAGCTGTAGTTTACCGGTCCCAGTTTCTCGCTGAAGCCGTACTTGGTAACCATGTCTCTGGCGATCTCCGTCGCTCTCTGTATGTCGTTTGAAGCGCCTGTGCTTATGTCATCGAGAGTGAGCTTCTCGGCGGCACGTCCGCCCAGCAGATGAATTATCTGCTCTCTCATCTCTTCCTTTGTTCCGTAGTACTTGTCTTCCTTAGGCAGGATCATCGTGAATCCGCCTGCCATTCCTCTAGGAACGATCGTAATCTGGTGTACCGGGTCGGACTTAGGCAGGCAGTGCGCTACGACAGCGTGACCGGCCTCGTGGAAAGCCGTCAGCTTGCGTTCGTCCGCGCTTATTACCCTGCTCTTCTTCTCAGGTCCGGCGATTACCTTCGTTATGGCCTCTTCGATTTCCTCCATCCTTATGACCATGCCGTTTCTGCGGGCAGCCAGAAGCGCCGCTTCATTGAGCATGTTCTCGATATCGGCAGGTGTGAATCCAGGAGTTCTTCTGGCGAGCACCTTAGGGTCGACTCCCTCATCGAGAGGCTTGTTGCGCGAGTGCACTTTGAATATTTCTTCTCTTCCGATGATGTCCGGAATGCCTATTACGATTTGTCTGTCGAAACGTCCAGGTCTGAGCAGCGCCGGATCCAGTACGTCCGGTCTGTTCGTCGCCGCCAGAATTATTATTCCTGAGTTTTCGGCGAAACCGTCCATCTCAACGAGCAGCTGGTTCAGCGTCTGTTCTCTCTCATCGTGGCCGCCGCCGAGGCCCGCGCCTCTCTTACGTCCGACCGCGTCGATCTCATCTATGAACACGATGCAAGGCGCGTTCTTCTTCGCCTGCTCGAACAGATCCCTGACACGTGACGCGCCGACGCCGACGAACATTTCGACGAAGTCCGAACCGCTGATGGTGAAGAACGGAACGCCCGCCTCTCCTGCTGTGGCCTTTGAGATATATGTCTTACCTGTACCCGGAGGGCCTACGAGCAGTATGCCCTTAGGTATGCGCGCTCCGAGGCTGTTGTACTTGCCCGGATGCTTCAGGAAATCTACGATCTCCTCGAGTTCTTCCTTCTCTTCCTTTAGTCCGGCTACGTCCTTGAAGGTGATCTTCTTCAGGTCCTCCTGCTTGGCCAGCTTGGCCCTGGATTTGCCGAAGGACATGGCCTTGCCGCCTCCGCCCTGCTGCCTCATTATGAACACGAAGAAAGCCACCATGATACCTATCATGAGCATCGTAGGAAGCAGCGTCAGCCAGATTGAATCCTCCTTAGGCGGGTCGCTGTCCAGTTTTAGCGTACCCTCATCAACCTGAGGCATGATGTATTTGTCATAGATGAAATTCAGGTCGACAGCGCTGTTGACATACGCGTAGACCACATCGCCGTCCTGCAGCTTCGCCGTCAGTTTGGTTTCCGTGACGTTGATGCTCTCAACCTCATTTGCCTTGAGGTGGCTTATCATGGTCGAAGTCTTGATCTGTTTCGTCGTCGTGTCTTCACCCGAGTTAAGGAACCAGAACAATCCCAGCGCTACCGCGAATATCAGTATGTAGATAGTTATGTTTTTCCCTAATCTTCCTCTTCTCAAATTATTACGCCCTCCATATTATTTGTTGTCAACAAACAAAATTGCAAGTTATTTTACCACAAAAGCAACCAACCGCACAACAAAATCACCTTACTTTCACGGCTTTTCGCCTTGGATTCTGATTACTCCTTTGCCGGCGCTCAGGGAGTATCCGTGCGGGAATTCAACGGTTTTGCCGCCTACGCTGCCGAGAATGATCTTGTCTGCCGCTTCAAGGCGCTCGGCCGTGATGTCTTTTTCCAGACCAATCTCGCCAAAGGCCTTAAGAATTACGCGGTGACGCAGGGCTTCGTGGCATTCAGCCAGTCCGCGCCAGCTCAGTGTGACCATGCCGCCTGCAAGGCTGCCGTCCGGATCAGCCGCCGGTACTATAAGCTGTTCATACGCTTTTGTCGTCTCTTCCCAGAAATAGTCTTTGTCCGCCGCGGCGATCTTCGCCATGCGCACAAGGCCCTCCTGGAAGTTGCTGTTGTATTTTTCTTCGATGTACGGAATCAGGTCGAGTCTGATTCTGTTCCTCGCGTACAGTCCTTCGTTATTTGTGTGGTCCGTAACAGGATCGAGACCTTTCGCTTCGCAGTAGGCTTCCACATCCTCCCGCCAGACATCAAGCAAAGGCCGGACGACCCGGTATGTGCCGGTGCTTTCTCCTTCCGCGCGGCTTTCATCCCGTGAGTAAGCCATGCCGGCAAGTCCGTCCATTCCCGTCCCGCGGAGAATGCGGAACAGAACTGTTTCCGCCTGATCGTTGGCGTTGTGCCCGACCGCGATCTTCACGCGCGCGGCGCCGCCGAGCTCGTCCGCGATTTTCTCAGCCATGAGGAAGAACGCGTCGTATCTCACCTTGCGGCCAGCCTCTTCGCTCGTCATACCGAGCTCCGCCGCGAGAGCGTTGCAGTTGACGGTAAAGACGTTTGCGGTCAGTCCGAATCTGTCGCAGAGATCCTCGACATACTTCTGATCTTCCTCCGCCGCTCCCGGCCTGAACTGGTGATTAATGTGGACCGGGTAAATGGTCAGGTCCATCTCCTCAGACATGACTGAAAGCACATGAAAAAGGCATACGGAATCAGGGCCTCCTGAAAGGCCGATTACAATATGGTCGCCGTTCTCTATCAGATTGTGTTCGCGAATCGTCTCGCGTATGATCTTTTCCGCTTTCAGCATTTTTATCTCCCGGGCAGCGATGCTGCCATTACAGTTTCCTGCACTTTACGATTCGGTCGCGCCCCGCCAGATCCTTCAGTATTTCCGGCTCGGTGTAGCGTCCTGTTTCTCTTATTATTTCACGCAGGCTCTCTCCCTGATCGTAACCGATTTCCAGCATGAGCCATCCGTCATTGTCCAGATATCTGTATGCTTCCGCCGCGATTCTCCTGTAGAAGTCGAGTCCGTCGCTTCCTCCGTCCAGCGCCTCAACCGGCTCGTGGTCCTTTACCTCGTTCTGAAGCAGAGCGATGAGGCTTGACTTGATGTAAGGCGGATTGCTTATGATCATGTCAAAGGAGCGTATACGCTTGCCCTTTTCCACCGCGGCCACAGCTCCGAAGAGATCTCCCTTCAGGAATTCGATCTCCACGCGGTTTGCCTTTGCGTTTTCACGGGCGAGAGCCAGCGCCGCCTCACTTATATCCGTGGCTGTTACGGAAACATCCTCGCAGATCTTTGCCAGCGAAATGCCGATGGCTCCGCTTCCGCAGCAGAGGTCCAACACCTTCTGCTCAGGAGGCGAACTGAAAAGCCCGAACAGCTTTCCCCGCGACTTGTGCCGCTCGCCCGCGGCCTGCTTCCTCTCGTCACGCAGAATCTTCGCCGCTTCGGTTACGAGAACTTCCGTCTCCTGTCGCGGAATCAGAACGTCGGGACCGACCTTGAAGTCGAAGCCCATGAACTCCTGCTTGCCTGTGATGTGCTGCAGCGGAATGCGGGAGGCGCGTTTTTCGATAAGCTCGAAATACTCTTTTTCGGTCTCCTTGTCCGCCTCCTGTTCCTTGTTCAGGAACAGAATGACTTTATCGCAGCCCTTCATGAAGCAGTAGAGCTCCTCCGCGTCGATGGCGGCGTCCTTTACTCCTGCCTTTGAAAGTCTGTATTCTCCTTCTTTGATTAAAACCCTTGTTTTCATCTATATGTATTCTCCGGTTGCTTTCATCAGTCAATGTCCCACACATGCGGGTACTCGTATCTGGTCTCCTGTCTTATCGTGTACTTGCGCGGAGGCGTGTCGTCGCACACAGCTTTCACCGCCGCAATCGCTACCTCAAGCATATCGTCATCCGGTTCCGCAGTCGTTATCTTCTGCAGCCAGAGCCCCGGCATGCTGAGAATCTTGACGACCCAGTTGTCGCTTCTTCCGGCCCATTTGAGCAGCTCATAGGAAAGTCCCGCGATTACCGGAAGCAAAAGCAGTCTCGTCACGATTCTGATCCAGAGCACAGGCCAGCCCAGCAGCACATGGCACGCCAGCGCGATGATGAAGACGAACATGAGGAAGCTCGTTCCGCACCTCGGATGGAACGTCGGGTACTGCCTGCACTCCTCCACTGTCAGTCCTTTCAGGTCAGGAACTGCCGTGGCCGAGTCCTTTCCGCAGGAACCCGCCTTCGCGCCATTGGCCTGCTCGCGCGGCAGATTCTCAAAGGCGTGTATGGTCTTGTGCTCCGCCCCGTGGTATCTGAAGACCCGCTTCATGTCCGGCATGAACGACACCGCCCATATGTAGCCGATGAACAGCGCTATACGGAGAAGCCCCTCGACCAGATTGATCCAGATGACATTTGTTGAAACCAGTTTGGCTATCGATGCCACCCAGGTCGGCAGAAGAATGAACACCCCGACCGAAAACGCGAGAGCGATTACAACGGACGTGTAGATGAGCAGCTTCCAGAGAGCTTCGCTTCCAAACTTCTTTTCAAACCAGATTTCGAATCTGCTCGGCTCATACTCTTCGTCGTCATACTCGCTGAGGATATCCGCTGAGTTCATCAGTGTTTTCGTACCGTAAACAAGGGAATCCACAAAAGCAACCACACCTCTTACGATCGGCACCTTCATCCACTTGCCGTAGGTCTTCGTCTTCTTCGTCTCGATTTCTATATTGCCGTTAGGAACGCGGACTGCCAGAGCGGTCTTCTGCTCGCCCTTCATCATTATGCCTTCCATAACGGCCTGTCCTCCCATCTTGGTTGGACAGGCGTCTTTTATGAATATCTTCTTTAGATCCATGCGCCCTTCCGACTATTTGAATCTTACTTTCTGTATTACTTCTATGAATGTCTGGTTGTCTCTCGTCATCTGCAGGTTGTCCAGAATGGCTTCCGTCGCCTCCATGTTGTCCCTGCCTCCGAGAGCTCTTCTCATGGCCCATACCGCCTGCATCTCATCCTGGCTCATGAGAAGATCCTCACGGCGCGTGCCGGATTTGGCCAGGTCGATAGCCGGGAATATCCTCTTCTCGGAGAGTCTTCTGTCGAGGAACAGTTCCATGTTTCCTGTCCCCTTGAACTCCTCGTAGATGAGGTCGTCCATGCGGCTTCCCGTTTCAACGAGCGCGGTCGCAAGTATGGTCACGCTTCCGCCTTCTTCGAGCTTTCTGGCCGCGCCGAAGAACTTCTTCGGCTTGTGCAGCGCGCCCGGATCGAAACCGCCGCTAAGGGTCTTGCCCGATGGCGGCACTACCAGGTTGTACGCTCTGGCGAGTCTCGTGATGCTGTCCAGCAGAACGACTACGTCCTTGCCCTGTTCCGCAAGCCTCTGGGCTCTTCCCAGAACCATCTCGGCAACCTTGACGTGATGCTGCGGCATCTCATCGAAGGTTGAATATATTACTTCGCTCTTCTCGTTGATCAGACTGCGCTTGAAGTCCGTGACTTCCTCAGGTCTTTCGTCTACGAGCAGAACGATCATCTCCACTTCCGGATAGTGCTTCTCGATGCTGTTGGCGATCTTCTTGAGAAGCACGGTCTTGCCTGCCTT
>CADAHK010000013.1 GCA_902787725.1 uncultured Eubacteriales bacterium
TCTCCGCAGTCCTCACAGTACCAGGCCGGGATTCTGTGTCCCCACCAGAGCTGTCTGGAAATGCACCAGTCTCTGATCTCTTCCAGCCAGTGCATGTAGATCTTCTCGAATCTGTCCGGAACGTGTCTGAGATCGCCCTTTCTGGCTGCTTCCATGGCCGGCTTGGCCAGTTCTTCCATCTTGACGAACCACTGGTCTGAGAGCATCGGCTCTACTACCGTGTGGCATCTGTAGCATGTTCCCGCAGGAATTACCATCTCTTCGATCTTGACCAGGTATCCGGCTTCCTCCAGATCCTTGACCCACGCTTTACGGCATTCGTAGCGGTCCATGCCTTCGTACTTGCCGGCCACCTCGTTCATGGTCGCGTCTTCGTTGATGCAGCAGACTGTCGGCAGATTGTTTCTCTGTCCTACCATGAAGTCGTTCTCGTCGTGAGCCGGTGTGATCTTTACCGCGCCTGTACCCTTCTCGGGGTCAGGGTAAATGTCTGTGATTACAGGTATCTCCTTGCCGACGAGCGGAAGAATCACGTTCTTTCCGACCATGTCCTTGTATCTCTCGTCGCTAGGGTGAACCGCGATGGCTACGTCGCCGAACATAGTCTCAGGTCTTGAGGTGGCTACTACTATGCCTTCGCCGCCGTCCGCGCCCGGATATCTGAAGTACCAGTACGAACCTGTCTGGTCCTCGTGCTCGACTTCCGCGTCGCTAAGTGATGTGCCGCACTGCGGGCACCAGTTTATGAGTCTGTTGCCTCTGTAGATGAGGCCTTTGTTGTAAAGCTGTACGAAGAAGTGTCTGACCGCCTTGTTGCAGCCCTCGTCCATCGTGAATCTCTCACGCTCCCAGTCACAGGAGTCTCCGAGCTTGCGGCACTGCTTGGTGATCTTACCGCCGTAAACTCTCTTCCACTCCCAGGCGCGCTTGAGGAACTCTTCGCGACCCAGATCCTCTTTCTCCAGGCCTTCCTCCTCGCGGAGCTTTTCAACGACCTTGACCTCTGTCGCGATACTTGCGTGGTCGCTTCCAGGAAGCCACAGCGCGCTGTATCCCTGCAGTCTCCTGAATCTGGTCAGGACATCCTGCAGCGTCTGGTCGAGAGCGTGTCCCATGTGGAGCTGGCCCGTGATGTTAGGAGGCGGCATGACAATTGTGAACGGCTTCTTGTCCGGATCTCTGTCCGCTCTGAAAGCGCCGCTCTCTTCCCACGCCTCATATATTCTGTCTTCGAAATCTTTAGGATCGTACGTCTTAGCTAAGTTCTTCTCCATTGTTTCTCCTCACAAATGATTTCCTATCGATTGCGTAATCAATATGTAGTGGTCCTACACTTGGCCCACTTTACATAATCTGTATATATATGTTGGATTATAGCAAAGAAAAAGCGCCATATGTGGTTTCTAACAGTATTTTAAGATAGGCGCCGTTACGGCGGGTTCCTGACCCACCTGTTGTGTTTTTTTGTCAGTCTTGGTATACTCACGCTGAAGTAAATACTTGTTTATAACTGATTCAGTTACTCTGTATAAGGGGCATTATCATGACGGAAGGCAAAAAAAAATCACCGGCTGCTGCGGTTCTCAATTTCATAGGCACGGCAATCATCGTAATCGTGATTGTACTCTGCCTTTCACTCATCGTACCAAAGTTCTTTGGCATTAATTCCTATACCGTTCTAACCGGCAGCATGGAGCCGTCGATTCCTGTCGGCTCTCTTGTATGCGCAAAAGCAACCGAACCGGATACTCTGGCCGTCGGTGATGTCATCGTTTTTTATGATGGGATAAATTCAATCCCTGTTACCCATAGGGTTGTTGAAAACCAGAGCGATTCGTATCAGATCATAACAAAAGGTGATGCCAATGCTGCCAATGACATCACCCCTGTTGATTATGTAAATGTAGTCGGCAAAGTTGTTCTTTGCATTCCGGTTCTTGGCCGCCTGCTCGTGCCTCTGGGAACTCTCATGGGCAAAATCGCCATGCTCGCCATTATTCTTGGCGGGTTCCTGATGTGCGAGGTCGCGAGACGCCTTCGGCAGTGAGAGCCTTAATTCTTATTCTTACTCTTCCTCTTCCCCTCTTCTTCTGAGTATGAGGTACAGAAGTCCGAGCGCAATGAGTATGCCGGCTACGACTATGCCGATCAGACCCATCGTGGCTCCGCTAATGCCGCCGTCCTTATCCTTATCTACAGAAGCAAGAGGCGGTTCGTTGTCGTCGAGATCCACAAGGTTCGCCGGTCTGTTGTTGCCGTCATTTGCGTTGCCCGCTACATAAGCACCAGGCGCATTTGCAGCCGCGTTGGCATTAGCTGCATTGCCGTTTGCTCCGTTCTGGCCATCATCGACTACTTCGCCCTCATCGGTCAAAACGCCCTGGTTTCTGGAATATGTGAATGTGAAAACGTTCTGCGACGCATCCGCCGTAAGCCTCTTTGTGATGTTCAGGGCGTTAGGGATGAATCCCTCGACATACTTGCAGGATACTACAGGCTTGTCTCCCGGCATCCCGTAGTATTCCTTCGCGGAGATCAGCGTATTTCCGCTATCATCCACATAACGCACGGTATACTTGACCATGCCGCCCTTCATGCCGTAGGCGACCGCAAAAGCTTCATCTTTCGTAACGGTAAAGGTATAGGACTGATAAGTCATGTCCGATACTTCATCATTGTCATGGCCTGCAGGCTTGACACCACGCGGATAATACTTGTCAGGGTCTATGATGGTCAGATCCAGATCATCCATCTCGATGGTGAGCGGCTGTCCGTATTTCGCTTCTCCTGTCAGTTTCTTGGAATGCTTGTTTTCATCCCCGTCGAAGTATCCTTCCTTGCCGGAATACACCGTAACGGTGTAGGTATATCCATCATTCGCGGCGTACGCCTTGTCAGCGGCCGGGATGCTCATCGTTCCGTAAACGCCTAAAAATCCCGCTGTAAAGATCATCGCGAAGGCTATGACGGATACTCTGATCATAGTTTTCATGTTCCTCATATCTCATCGCCTCCCCTCTGCGCTTCATCGTCCTTTCTGCGGCTTCTCAGCGCCAGCAGCAAAAGCAGCAGTCCGGCAGCCAGCATGGCCAGTATCCAAGGCCACAGGTTCGCGCTGTCTCCCGTCGCTACGCCGTTGCCTTTGTAATGTTTCGTCTTGGCCGCTGTCTTAGGAGTCAGCTCCACGGCGAACTTGATCATCACTTCCCCTTTGGTGTCCATGTAGTCGTTTACTTCAGTCTCGCCTTCAAAGGCAACCTTCAGTGTAACGACTCCGGACTCGCCTTTTGCAAGGGTCTGTATGTAGAACCACTCGTCGAGAGCGTTGGTCGCCTGCTCCAGTCCCTGCATGTTGAGCGGCTTCGCTTCGCCTCCGACCTTGCTGTTGTCGAACAGCACGTTGCTGTTTCCGTTGTTGTCCGTATGGATCAGCTGGTAGGTGTATCCGCCGTTCTCAGCCTGTCCCGTTCCTTCGACTTTTTTCGTGTTGTTAGCCTTCTCCAGTGTCTGGAGCACTTTATTGGACATGTACCAGTCAGTTGATTCTTCGAACTGATTGGTGTACTTCACTGTGAACGTCACGTCATCGCCCGGCTGCAGGTCCGTTATTGCCGTCGCGACGGCTCCCGAGTCGAAGTCGGATACGATCCTGCTTCCGTCGAAATAGCAGCTTCCGTCAACAGTGCTGCTCTGTGCGCTCACGCAGGTTCCTGTCATGAACGCCGCTGTAACAAGGGCGATGGTCAGGATGCTTATCTTCTTGAGTATCTTCATCTTGCCACCTCCCTAATTTCCTACGGACAGCTGTCCGTTGTCTTCTGTAACGTCATATACGCCCCACTGGCTGTGGATCGCGTCCTGCGCGTTGTGGGTCTGGATAGCCTGCATGTCCGCCTCTATGAAGAAGGCGTATCCGTCGTATTCATACTCGTATGTATATACGGTGTAGTCACCGTCCTTTGACTCCGTCACTTTGCCCTTCTTTGCCAGGCTGCCGTCTATCATGACTCTGTCGAAGAGCAGCGCGCTGTCCGCTCCGCCGTCGAGCGCCTGCTTCAGATAGTAGGTGCTGCTTTCCGTCGTTGACTCATCGTTGTTTATGGTCCATGCCTCGCTGTTGTACTCGTCTCTGGCCTTCTTTGACGGATTGTCCTTTCCGTAGGTCAGGCGAATCTGATCAGGTGAGAGCGCGGTCGTCTTCACAGGGTTTCCTTCAGCGTCCTTTTTGACGTTACCCTTTCCGTCCGTTTCCACCCAGTACTTCCTTACGGTCACCCTTATATACTGCGGGATGTCCTGTCCGTTCCTGGCCGCGATCTCCTCACGGTATACCTTTCCCGGTTCGACCTTTCCCAGTATCTCGCCATCAGGACCGTTCGAGTAGCCCAGTTTCGTTGCCAGCGCCCCTGTCACCTTGGTTTCCCCGTCGAGAGTGTTGTGCTCTCCGCACACATCCTCGCCGTTCTCCAGAAGATGCACCTGAAGATGATTCAGGTAAAATTCCGCCGTATAGTCCTCGCTGAATACAGCCAGGCTGGCCCTTGTACCCATGATGCCGCTTCCCGCGATCAGCAGGATCCCCGCAGCGAGCAGGGCCATGGTCTTCTTTGACATTCTGTCTTTTATCTTCATGCCCTGCCTCCTTTAGTCCTTCTTCTTTATCTTTGCTACTGTACCTGATTCCCAGCCGGCCGGCGCTACGAGACTGAGCTCCGCACCGTCCGCTCCCGGCTCTGACTGTCCGTCATAGACAGCCTGGCTGGACTCATGCGCCACCAGCACGTCGAAGTTCGCTGCAGCGTCCGGGTCATCTGTCTTCACTGTGACCTTGAGGGTGGTCGTGGAGTCTCCGGACTTCCCGTCTTCGCTTCCTGCCAGTACGTATCTGTAGTAGTACCAGCCGTCTCTGCCCTTGAGCCAGTCTTCGCTGGCTTCAACTTCCGTGCGGTCCTTGTCGCTGAAGACGCCTACGCGCACGATCATGTCAGTCTGACCTGTGTTGACGATGGAGACGATCTTGTTGTTTTCGTCCATTTCCTCTTTTATCTTCGTCTGTCCGCCCAGTTCCACTACTGCTCCGCCTTTTCCACTCTCATAATCGGTGAAGTATGCTGTAGTGACTCCGATCGCTGACAGACACAGGGCTAACACAGCCGCCAGAGCTAATGCTTTCTTTTTAACCGTCATATGCTCCTCGCCTCCTTAATTATTCGGCTCAACCACAGGCAGTCCCTGCTGTTCCTGGAATTGATTATCTACATACTTATTGACAACACCGCTTCCTGTATGCGGCTGATCTTTATGCGTGTTCTCGAAGGATACCGTCCACTTATTCGTCTTGCGGTCATAGCTGGCCGGCTTCGGGTTGTCCCCGGAAACGGCATAGTTGCCGGAATACACTTCTTCTACAGTAATGTCGAGATTGATAGGTACCTCTGCTACCGTCACCGTCTTCGTCAGGGCTTCACCCTTCTTGAACGTCAACCCTGCGGAATTCGTATAGACGATTTCGCCCAGATCGTTTTTGCCTGTGATCCTGAACCCGAATGCCAGGTTGGAGTCCGCTCCGCCGTCAAAGTAACTGTCGCATACCTTTTCGATCACAAGGTCAGTTTTACGGTCAGTGAATTTATTGACGACGCCTATTCTGAGTTTGATAGTGTCGTTATAAGTGAATCCGGTATTGTTCTTCATGTTGCCCGCTATCGACTGGACCTCGTATCCTCTTTCATTTGGTGAGATCAGCTCAAGTACTGTGTACTGGCCGTTTGTCCATGTCCATGGCGTCGATGTCTTGACCCATTCTGATGATTCTGCGTCATAAGTACATACATAACCATTCTCGAGGAGTCCGGTATCATAACTGCTGGTACCTTTCTTCACAGTCAGCGGCACGTACAGAACATTGCGCTTATTGTTTTTGAGGACGGTTGCGATATTTGCTGTATCCCTCTCGCTTATGTCGTTCAGTGCCTCTATCGGTGCTCCTGTATAGATGATCGCCTCGAACTCGTAATCCCTCGCAACATTGGTGGTGTTATCGTCTTTATCCACGACATCCTTTATGATGCGCGGGATCGAAGGAATATGTACACCTACCTTCTTCGGTTCCGCATTGAGCGTAATTCTGGAAAGTCCTACCGGCACAGTATAGCTGTATCCGAAACTGTTCCATGCAAACTCTCCCGGATTAGCATTTCCATCAATTTTTGCATTGAAGGAAAGCTTGACCCGGCTGTTCGCAGGCATCGTGGCAGCAGTATCGTCATGGATGATTATCCTTATCGATCTCGCTTTCTCAATGAGTGCCTTTTCCCCGTCTGACAGGCCGTCGCTGATATCTATGGCCTTCCATCCGCTTCCTCTGCCTTTCCAGTCATCCTCATCAAACTCAGTCTTCGTATTGACCTCAACAGTATATTGCGAATCCTCCAGAACGGTAGTGCTTCCCTTGCCGGCATTGGCAATGACACGGGCCGTCAGCCCCAGATTGTCCGCAAGCATGCTTACCTTGAATTCACTGTCTCTCTTGTCCCTGTCGACAAATGGAGAGTGGTCCCCCTCCTCCGGCAGCGAATCGATAACGATAAGCTTACTCATAGGGTCGTGTTCAGGACCGTTTACGATGAGATCATATCTGAACGCCTTCGTCTTATCGTTCAGCGAGATGTAGTTTTTATCGGCCTCCGAATTTGCCGTATTCTTCTCATTTCCTATCTCGGTGATCGTTTTTGACGCTGTTGAAGCGAATCCGGTGGTGATCGTTACAGACGCGCCGCTCTGGATTCCCTTGTTATCACCGGTTTGTTCATCGTAGAGCGGTTTGCCCTGAGATACCAACGAACCGTCATATGGCTGTTCCGGCATGAGTACGACACTGTTGTATAAGGTGCTGCTGAGAGGAGTCTTGTCAGTATTGTATTGCGTATGGACGCACATCTCCATTCTTCCGTCAGCCGGAATCACCATAGGGTATGCGTAATTTACCTTTGGTTTGGTAAATTTGATTATCAGAGTCTCGCAACCCTGTTCGTCCCTCAAAAGCCGAACCGAAAAGTTGTTATACTCCTTTGCCGCTCCATTAATAGTGAGTGTGTCTTGATGATACTGATTGAAAGTGTTTTGTCCTTCTACGATTCGAACCTTTGTATCTCCTTCACTTCTAGCGCCAAGAGTAAATAATGGTTGATACGCATTGTTATACGCAGTCGCCGTATTATTTGGTCCGGTAATTCTATAGAAGACTTGTCCCGTAAACGCGTACGGAGCATCTACTTTGTCCGTGATAGTAAACTCGGACATGGAATTTTCTCCGACATAAGGACTTTCGTTATATACATCCAACCTCCAGTTTACAATATCAGAGAAACTCGTCGTTCCAGAATAAGCATTCCCATATCTAGCACCATCGTTGTATTTTGAGCCGAGAACAGTTGTATCTGTTATATCAAGGTCTGCCGATACCGGAGAAACGCCTCCTACAGTTTTCTTGATTCCTGGAGCGATTTTCTGTCTGAGTACGGTTACATCAGAAGACAGCCATTGTGTACTATCAGTCTTTCCTTTATGTCCGTACAGGCTTACCGCTTCCGCGTTGCTGATGATCTCGCAATCGCCATTGTTATCGGCCATCCCGAGTTTCTTCCTTGCAGTCAAACTGGCAGTCTCATTCTTCCTGAGTCCAAGCCCATATTTGTCATAAAACGGCATTGCAATATTGTTAAGTGCAGTGTCTTCTGTATTACGCCACGTATCTACAAAACAATTGTAGCCAAACCTCATCGCCTCACCAGGATTCAGATAATATTTTTTTGTATTCGAATCATAATGAATCGCCGGATGGGTGCTTCCTTTCCCCTTTGGGCTAGAGACTTTGAATGTCAGATGATCTATACCACTTACAGTACTTTTTGTAGCAGCGACATTGGCGTTGACATATGTTATTTTATTATTTCCATCTTTCACAGTGACGAGCCTGTACTGATCGAACGAACCGCCCGCGTACTGCGAATCCACTCCGCTTTCGGTATCTGCATTATTAACCATGCTATTGTAGGCGTGACCAGAATAGAAGGTTACGCCGTTTTTTTCGCGACCTTCCGGCGGGCTATGGTATGACCCCGTCTTGCCGTTGACGTAATCCTGATCAGCCATGCTTGAATAATGGAATCCCTTTGGCAGTGTATCCTGCAGATCCTCCAGATATAAGCGTGCGTTTCCACTGTTATACAGTACGGCATAATATGTTATACAGGCTCCTGAGTTATTTGATCCGTTCTGATAGTACCAGCGGGACTCATGCGAAGAACATTGGTACTCATTTCCATATTGACTCGAATAACTGGTGGTTTGAACCCATCCTGTATCATAAACGCCCTTCTTTAGCACAGCTTCCGCCTGATCAATCAGCTCATGTGTTACGCTGTCAGGGATACGGTCAAAATAGAATGTATTATATATGTTTCCACCGGCTACCTTCTTAATATAAGCATCCCAGTGATTGTCCGGTTCACCGTCTTCGTTCACATCACTGCTGCCTGGGAATTTCAGTTTTACTACGATGTCCATCTTGCCCTGTGGAGCGAATTTAATCTTAAAATCATTGTTCCAATGGATATAGTACTGACCCTGGGATGCGGTATCTGCACCAGTAACCGGCTGTATGCTGTTCACTTCCCAGTAATCCGATCCAGGTGTCAAACACTCGGAACCTAAATCATCTGCTTCATAGGTAACGCTCGTTACATTATCTTTACTCCACGCAAATACACCGGCTGTCGAAGGAAGGTCATCATACATGTGACTTCCATCGATAACCATTTCTGAATCGCTTGTGTTTTCCAATGTGATTCTATAAGTGGCCTCATCTCCGTCTGCAATCATGCTATGACGAGCAACGCTTCCGTCATCATTTTGAATTTTCTTGGAGAACTTGATGAGGCGACCTCCTCCACTGACAGAGTCATACAGCCTGTGCGTCTGGTGGTCTCCCAGCCAGCCCTCATTGGAGATATTTATCTTTGTCGCTGTTGTTCCATCATCACCCGGTGTCACCCCTCCGGCCAAAGTAACATCAACCAGCGCCTTGTACTTAACCGTTCTGGCAGCTTTCTGAGGAGTTACGTTTGTGAAGTACCATTTGATAAGTGTCTCAAAACCGGATGATGTCGGTGTAACAGTTACAGTATCCGCTACAATTCCGTTGGTCTTCAGATTCTTGTATATGCCCGGTTTGTTTATGACATAATATGTCACCCCGTTCTCTACATATGTCGGCAGATTAAGTCCTTCAACAGCAACTTTGACAGAATCACTGGTTTCCTGCCATGTCGCTCCAAGGATATCTGACTGTTTCACCAGCAGGACCTGTGAACCCTGAATCTTGTCTACCAAAGGTAAAACATCATAAGTACCTCCGGTATAATGCTCAACCCACGAATTCCCTTCATCCTTGTAGTTTGTAAAGGAGAGAGTGTAATCTACCGAAGTGTGGTTGACGATATCGATATTATCCTGAACTGTTTTGCCGTTATATGTAGCATATTTGTCAAAGGTCAACGATGGCGTAAAATAGCTGCTGCTTATTGATGCTTTTTTAATCTCGGTCGTACCATTGTGTCCATAAGCATACGCAGTGTTATTCCAACTTACGCGGTCCGCGTAGTATTTGCCCGGGTTGTCCCTTTCAAGCATCATCGTGGTTTGCTTGGCATTTGCAGGTATTTCAAACAGAACTGTCTGACCGCCGTAGATCACAAAATCATCAGGAAGATCCCAGGTCACTTTATACCTCGGCCTGTATGTGACCACATAACCTATTTCATCAAAAGCCTGTTGCAGTGTGCTGTAATTGCCACCGTCTCCAATAGTGTATTCGGACACATCACTTCCATTGCCATGTTTATCTACTTTCAGAACGAGTTTTCCATTCTCATTCCAACTCAGGGTCATCTTTGCATCAGAAGTAATCACGGAACTGTCCGTGCTTTCACAACCGCTATACGGAACATTCACACCTGTGTTCTGTGATACAAGATGCGTTTCTTTACCATTAACATCTACAGCAGTCTCATCAACAACAGTGCACAACGTGGCCGGACTGATTTCTATTTTCAAATACTGACCAAACTTCTCATCATTGAACATTGTCATGATATTGTCAGGTTTAATGTAAAGGGCGTTGTGAAGTTCATCCTCAACTACTCCGATCTGACGGTTTGAGATGATTCCTGTGTTAGTGAACGATATATTGAACTTGCTGCTCCCGCCAAAATAATAACTGTCATCCGGTCTCGGCCTTCCTTTTGACATCGTAAGTCCGCTCGGCACACTGATTGTCATAACCGGAGAATCGGCATTGCCTATTTTATCTCCGCTAAACGAATAGTGTCTGGTAGTATCAACATGATTGTTAATGACTGATGCCTGTTTGACATACTCGTCTGTCTCTGCTGTCAGTTCGACCTCACCTTTCAGTATCTTAAACAGTTGGGACTCTCTATCCACCATTATATTGTTATTGGAAACAGTAAAGCTGACTGTCTGGTTGGCCAGTTGTGCAGTCGGATAATTGTCATCAGACTGCCATTTTGAATTTTCCTTACGCCAATGCACTACAACCAGAGATTTACCGGTTTCATCCTCTTCAACAGTCAACTTGATATTTTTAATCCTTACTCCACTATCAGATTCGTGTTGCACAGATATCAGCTGCCGGTCAACCCCGTCAATCGTAACGTAAATAGTGGCATACTCAGAACCGAAAGAATTTGATGTAGAGGACCTATACTTACCGTTTTGAATTGCCTCTATCACTTTAGGATCCCATATCAGATCGTTCGGCAACTTGACTGTATCCGCAAAGTCTACATAACAGACATAATCTTTTCCCTCGTTCTTGTCAGTATCGTTTCCGCTGTTCATCGTGATCGACCAGGCAATATAGTTCTGCACGTAAATATTGCTGTCAGCAGTACCATCAGCCGAATAACTCGGTCGATAGCTGTTGCTGCTGGTTGGTGTGTTTTTTATCGCCTTCTTGGTCGTGAAATTAACCGGCTTTGTTCCCCAATGAAGTTTCAAATATTCCTTTGGATCCGTAGTCTTTCCTTCGAGTCTTTCAGCTTCTTCTTTTTCCAAAGACTCACTCCAGACATATAAATCGCCTCCCGCGCTCTGCGGAGAAATATATTGCATGGCATTCCTGAACGCAACCGTATCACCCGGTCTCCATCCCTTGATATCATAGTAGAAAATACCCGGCTGATCCGTCTGTACCACGGACATAGGGAATTCCGCTCCCGTATCGTGATTTACAACAGTGTAGTTCTTTCCGATACTATAATCGCCAATGGCGTATTCATCACCTGTAAATGCAAAGTAAATCCTTACCACCCTATCCTGAAGATCAATATTCGACATGTTGTCCACCGCGACAGTGAATGTAGCCGGTTGACCTGTAAGGTACTGATATACCCCGTTTTCCTGACCCAACGGACCCGCTGCAACGTCCACGCTAAAATGGAACATGGCAGGATTTCCCTCAGCATCCGTTCCCTCAAGCGGCACGCTTGTCCGTAGTTGATCGACCAGTTTTCCTTCCTGATATTCTTCAATCAGAGGAAAATCACATGCAGTTGAAACATACGCATAGTCTTTCGGATCGATTTTATCCGCATTGTTGACCTTTGTAATTTTACTTTCGGTAAATGCACGCGCTCCAATCGACATGTGCTCCGGATCTTCAATGGTTAAAGACTTGAGATTGTCTGCTTTAGCAAAAGCCATCTCACCGATCTTCGTCACATTATAAGTCTTACCGGCAACCGTTGTGATTGAAGCAGGCACTGTGTATGATGAAATTTCACTCGGTGAGGCATAAATCAGACTGGCAGTATTGTCATCATTCAACTTATACAGACAGCCATAGGAATCAACATAGTAATCCCCTTCCAGATTCTTGAATGGTCCAAATGATGATCCGCTTCCTCCTGCCTTTGTTATGGTCAGATCGTTCGGACCATTAAATGTGACATTGGAAACTTTTACGACTCTGTCGAACCAGTCTCCGTCGAGCGTGTCGACCTTGTCTCCGAATGTATAGTGCGTATTCTTGCTGAACGCCGGAGTGTTATTTGACGGCAGACTGGTTTTGGCACGATTAACCGTAACCTTATTGATGCTGCTGGCGGAACTGAAGGCGTTTTCTTCAATTACCAGAGTCTTGTCATCTCCCGGGTCGTTGAATACAAGTTCCATTAACTGCGGGCTGTAATAGAACGCACCGTTTTTTATGGTTGTACTGCCATTAAAGACTGCTTTTTCGAGACCGTTGATGTTAGAAAAGGAATAGTACTGAATCTCTGAAACACCAGCTGGGATTACAACTTCTCTTACTTCTGTATCTTCAAAAGCATAGCGCCCGATTGATTTCAGACTATCAGGCAAAGTTAAATATGCGAGATTATAGGCGTTCTCGAATGCATTGTCCCCAATGGTTTCCAAAGATGTATCTTTTAAATCAATTGCTTTCAGTCTACTTCCCTTGAACGCCCCGTTGCCGATTGTTTTCAACTTGCTTTTCCCGGACTCACCTGTCTGGATTTCGATTTCCGTGGCGCTTTTCATTCCGATGGAATTATAATAATCGCAGTAAAAGGCGTTAGCGCCAATTGCGGTAATCCCCTCAGGAATCGTGATTTTATTGACCTGGGTTGCATATTGTGAAAAAGCGGCTCTTTTATAGAAGTCTGCAGGTATCGTACCGGTACCCGTGAATTTAAGTTCATATTTGCCGTCCGTTTCAATGATCTCCCATGACAGGTTGTCATTGATCGTTTCTGAAGCTATTACGGTACCCTCTGATCTTGTACCCATGCCCTTCAGAACATTCTTAAGCAGATTATTTATGCCATCTGCCTTGCCTGTTATTTCTTCAGACACAGTTGCATCTGTACCGGTTTCCTCCGCTTCAGGAGTTTCCCACTGTACATCTATTGCATTGATATCAGAATCGTCGTCTTTCTGGCCATCAACTACAGCTTCAACTATCATATGCAAAAGCTCCGCATTCTCAGATGCGTCCTTCTGTGCGTCTTTTTCATTCTTTGGATCTTCCGTCTCAGATATGGCTTTTATTACGTCTTCCTCGAGTACCAGCGGTACATCGAATTTATATTTGGAATCGGAAGGAATCGTGAATTCAAGATACCGAACTTTTTCATCGGAGTTCGGCTTGGCCTTTTCAGTTACGAGTTCTGCCTTGACTTTATCTGCGTCCTTCGTTTCATTATCTAAAGTGATGGTATCATCATCTTTCAGATCCTTAACGGTGACCCTGTCGCAGATCTCTTTGACTTTATCTTTCTTGTCTTTGTCAAAGAAGTCTTTATCATAATTCCAGAAATAAAGGCGCACTACTGCATCGCCTTCTTCATTCGGATTAACAGCTGATACAGTAACTTCGTGTTCCTTATCCGCAGGGAGTTTCTTGCCTTCAGCCTTATCCTTCAGCGTTACGCTGATGTCCTGATATTCTGAATCACCATCAACATCCTCTGCGTCTGTCTTGTCCGCATCTGCATCGTCTGTCTTGTCCGCATCTGTTCCGGTGCTGTCCTGTTTCGCCCCGTCGGCTGGTTCTTCCGAAACATCAGAATCTTCATCCTTCGCCTGTTCCCCGGCAGGCTCAGTCTGTGTTCCTGCAGATCCATCCGGTGACTCTCCTTCAACAGTCTGCTGCGGTTCGTCGATCGCCATTGCCTGTATGCTGCCCAACGGCATCATGGTGAACACCATGCATACTGATAATGCGATGACAACTAATGTCTTCATTGCTTTCATGTCATAACCTTCCAATCCTGAAAATCTACCTTCTCAAAAAAACGCCAATACACACTGAAATAAACTTCAGCATGTATTGGCGTATTCGCCATCATCGGAATATGAATTGTCTGATACTATGTGCGCACCTAAAGTGTCCTGATTTGCTTCCTTCGCAAACCAGTTTCCACCAAATAAACAAAAAGTCGTTAACGCCAGCGCTAACGACAGTAAAAAAACAACTAGCCTTCTACTTGTGGTCATTATACCAGCCTAATCCAATAATAATAGATAAAACTAAGATGCCCCTCTTGGATAATCCCAAAGATGACTAGTACATTATAATACAAAAAACACGGTTTGACAAATATTTAACTTATGTAAGGCGAAATTTTCTCAAAATTCCGCCTTCCTGCTTCTTCCCATGAGTGACTCAAGGGCCTTCGGAGCAGTTATCTCTCCCTTTGTTACCTTATATATAGCCTCGGTGATCGGCATCTCGACGCCCGCGATCTTCGCGAGCTCGTAAGCCGCTTCAGCTGTGAACATTCCCTCAACGACCATGCCAACCTTGGCGATGGCGTCTTCAGGACTCATGCCCTCTCCCATGAGGATTCCGCAGCGGCGGTTACGTGAGTGCATGCTTGTGCAGGTAACGATAAGGTCACCCGTACCCGTCAGGCCGGCGAATGTTTCAGGCCTTGCGCCCAGTTTCAGACC
>CADAHK010000014.1:0-991 GCA_902787725.1 uncultured Eubacteriales bacterium
TGAATTCCATGGCCTGAATGTATGAAACCTCGAAGTCCTCCCAGAGCTTCTCCTTGTAGGATTCCAGCTGGGTGTCGTGTCTGGCTTTGCGAACGTCCAAATCGTACTTCTGATCTTGGAATGTCTGAATCTTTCCGGCCAGTTCCTCCCTGTCGCTGTTCATAGCTGCCAGGCGCGCTGTGAGCGCGGACTTTTCGTCGGTTACAGTCTGCAGATGTTCCTCGGCGGAAGCCTTGTTCATCTCCAGTTCGTGAATCATTCCGTCGATGTCCGTGTGGCCTTCGGTCAGCTGGCTCTTCTCTTCTTCCAGCATCTCAAGTTCCAGCTTCCTGGTATTGATATCTGCCGTTATCTCCCTGATGGTCGCGTTTATTCTGTCGGCGATGTCGTCGGCGTGAGCCTTCTTTTCGCCGCATGTATTCACGAGTATTCTCGCCGCTGTGATCTCCTCACTTATGCTGCTCGCTTCTTCCTTCTTGGCGTCGTACTGGTTGAGCTTATCCTCGCAGATCTTCTCGTTTTCAGCGATCTCATCCTGCTTGGCCTTCATTGCCGCATTGATCTCATCGACCATGCGCGCGGATCTCTCCTGCTCCTGCTTGATGCTCTCGAGTTCTCTGTCAACCTTGTCGGCGCTGTTCTTCATCTCTTCAAGAGAATTCTTCGCGACGCTGATGGCGCTCTCCTTCAGCATGATGGAGCTCTCGATCTGGCGAATCTTCTCGCTGAGGTTTTCTATGTCTTCCTCGTAACCGCTTATCTCTTCCTTGAGGTTTTCGAGTCTGGCGCTGTACTTCTCCTGCTTTTCACCGCCTTCGGTTATGCTCTTTTCGAGCTGTCCCATCTCGGCCCTTCTGTCGAGAATGTTGGCGGTCTTGTGCTTGAACCTGCCGCCTGTAATCGCGCCGCGGGCGTTGATTATCTCACCCTCGAGAGTTACCGTCAGGATGTCCCTGTCGAGCTTGGATATTCTCACAGCGCTCTCCAGATC
>CADAHK010000014.1:997-15449 GCA_902787725.1 uncultured Eubacteriales bacterium
GCAAAGGCAACAAAGCCTGCCTCGTTCTTCAGTTTCTGATCCGGCCTCTCTCTGCCCCTTATGGATGCTATAGGCAGGAAGGTCATTCTACCGGCCTTGTTCTCCTTAAGGGATCTGATGGCTTTGCGCGCGCTGGCGTCATCCTCGCAGACGATGTTCTGCAGGGACTGTCCCAGTGCGGTTTCGATCGCAGTCTCATATCCTGAAGGAACCTTGATGAGCTCTGCGACTACGCCGTGTATTCCGGACATGCCGGACTTCATGACGTGTTTGACGGCGCTGGTGTATCCTTCGTAGTTGCTCTCCATCTCCTCGATGGTCTTGAGCCTTGCGGACATTCTTCCCATGGAAAGCCTGAGTTCCTCAGCCGCCAGTGACAGCTGTCTCTCTTCTTTCTGGGCTGTCATGTGAGCCTTGACAGTATCCTCTTTTTCGGCTTCGGTCGTGTCCGCCTGAATCTTCAGATTCTCAAGTTCCTGCTGAGCCTCTTCGATGCCCTGTCTTGTGTTCTTCTCCGTATCCTCGCCGGCGTCACGCTCACTGAGAAGCGCTGCCTTTCTCTTTTCCAGAGTCTCGCCGATGAGTTCCATGCTGCTGATCTCGGATCTGCACGCCGCGATCTCGGATGTCAGACGGAAGATCTCATTCTTGGCGGCGTCCGCTTCTTCGCCTACACGTGAAAGATCATCCGCCACTTCGTTGTATTTGAAGATAGTCTCGTTGAGCTTGTTCGTGGCTTCCTCTGCCTTCGCGTCAGCTTCCTCCTTCTGCTGCATGAAGGACTCGGCGTTGGCAGTCTCTCTCTCTTTTCTCTCCTCAAGCGCCATTATCTCTTCGCTGATTCTGGCAGTGCTGCTCTCGATGGACGTCAGTCTCTCCTTGCCGACCTCGCTCTTGTTCACGGCCAGGTTCAGCTTGTCTATGGCCTTGATCAGAGCTTCACGCGCGTCGACGGATATGGTCTCGAGAGTCTCGTTCTTTGTGTTGCTCTCGTTAATGTCCTCCTCGAGCCTGTCCTTCTCGGCTTTGAGTCTCTCGAGATTGTAGTTCACGTTGCGAAGGTCTTCCTCCGCGAACTCGTTCTTTCTCTCGAGTCCTTCGACGTTCTTGAGTATGATGTTTATCTCAAGATTCTTGTTTCTGTCTCTGAGTTCCAGATACTCCTTGGCCTTCTCACTGTCCTCTCTCAGTCCGTCGATTCTTCCTTCAATCTCACCGATGATGTCCTGTACTCTGTTCATGTTAAGAGTAGTGGACGCCAGCTTTCTCTCGGCCTCCGCCTTCTTTGTTCTGTATGCGACTATACCGGCGGCTTCCTCAAAGATCTCCCTGCGGGATTCAGTCTTGCTGCTGATTATGTCAGAGATCTTACCCTGTCCGATGAGGGAGTATCCGTCTACGCCTATACCCGTATCCATGATGAGCTCGCGGATATCTCTCAGCCTGCACTGGTTGCCGTTGATGTGATATTCGCTCTCGCCGGATCTGAACATGCGCCTGGTTATGGCTACTTCCTTGTAATCAATAGGAAGGCTTCCGTCGCTGTTATCTATTACGAGGGTAACCTCGGCCATGCCTCTGGACTTTCTGCTGTCGGTGCCGTTGAAGATTACTTCCTCCATCTTGCCGCCGCGCAGCATCTTAGGGCTCTGCTCGCCCAGCACCCATCTGATGGCGTCGCTGATATTGCTCTTGCCGCTGCCGTTAGGGCCGACGATACCGGTGATTCCCTCGTTAAATTCAATTGTTATGGGTTCAGCGAATGACTTGAACCCGTGCATTTCGATTTTCTTAAATAGCATGTCTTCTCCTTGAAAGTGCCGCCTCAGCAGCGTTCTGCTGAGCCTGCTTCTTACTCTTCCCTTCCCCTTCGGCCTCCTCCCGGCCGTTTATTATGAGTTTGACCGTGAATACCTTGTCGTGGTCCGGACCCTTCTCGCCCGCGTCCACGTAGTGTATTTCGCCTGCGCTCATTCCTTCGGCCTGCAGCACTTCCTGCAGCGCCGATTTGTAATCTGTCACGAGCATCCTGCCTTCTCTGACGTCTCTGAATCCGTCCTCCAGAAGCCTCAGGACCACGCCTCTTGCCGCCTCGTATCCGCCGTCGAGAAACACCGCCCCGATGAGGGCCTCGACAGCATCCGCCAGAATCGACGGCCTGTTCCTGCCGCCCATCTTCTCCTCTCCGGCTCCAATCCTAAGGTGCTCTCCGAGACCTATCCTGCCGGCGACCTCAAAAAGAAATTTCTCACAGACAAGGGCGGCCCTTGTTCTTGAGAGAAATCCTTCTTCTCTTCCGGGAAACTCTCTGTACAGTTCTTCTCCGGCGATTGCGTCGAGCATGGCGTCCCCCAGGAACTCCATCCTCTCATTATAACTGCCGCTGCCCTTTTCTCTGGCGTAGGAGCTGTGCGTCAGCGCGGTCTCCAGCAGCGATCTGTCCTTGAAACTGTATCCGATTTTCTCTTCTATAGTTATCATCTTAATGCAAAGACTATTCTTCTTCGATGTATTCCGCCATTTCGAGCATCTCATTCTTGATGATGTCGACTACGTTCTCTTTTGCGTACGGAATTCCTCTGAGGATAGCGCTCTTTACCGCTCTCTCAGTGGACGAGCCGTGCATCTTTATAACGGGGCCGTTAACGCCCAGAACAGGCGCTCCGCCGTACTCTTCGTAGTCGAATTCATCCTTGAGCCCGCTCAGCTTTGACTTGACCAGCGCGCCGCCGACCATGGCCTTGAAGTTGCTCTTCAGTGTGTTCTTTATAAGCTTGAAAATGCTGAGCGATAATCCTTCGGTCAGCTTGAGGATTACGTTGCCTGTGAATCCGTCGCATACGATGATATCGCATACGCCCTTAGGCACGTCTCTTCCCTCAACGTTGCCGACGAAGTTCAGCTTTGAACTCGCCAGCATCTGATAGGCGTCCCTCGTTACGCTGGTGCCTTTGCTCTCCTCGGCGCCCAGATTGACAAGGCCTACGCGCGGCTCCGGTCTTCCCCATACCTTCTCTACGAAGACGCTTCCCATGAGGCCGTACTCTAGAAGATTCCTCGCCTTAGATTCAGAACTCGCTCCCGCGTCTACAAGCAGGCACGGATCTCCGCCCGTCATGTCAGGATAGACGCTGGCAAGAGCCGGTCTGTCTATGCCTCTGATGCGGCCCAGAAGAAGTCTGGAACCGACTATGAGGGCGCCGGTGTTTCCGGCCGAAACGAACATGTCGCCTGAACCGTCCTTGAGCATGTTAAGTCCAACGACCATTGACGAGTCCGTCTTGTGCCTTATGGCCTTCACAGGGCTGTCATGCATGGTGATCACCTCGTGAGCCGGGACGATCGTTATCTGACTTCCTTTATATTTGCACTTTTTGAGCTGTTCCTCTATGGCGTCCGGATCTCCGACGATGCATATCTCATCGCTGATCGCTTCCGCTGCGGCTACCGCTCCCTTAACTATTTCCTCAGGCGCGTTATCGCCGCCCATTCCATCCAGTACAATTCTCATTCAGCCTCTCCTTATCTCAGACACTATCTGATCTTACTGATGAACTGCTTCGCTGTCTCCTCGATGTCCGCCGTCTTGAAGACCGCGGAGCCGGCGACTATTATATCTGTTCCTGCAGCAGCGATTTCCTGCACGTTGTCCAGGTTGGCGCCGCCGTCTATCTCTATTTCAAAATTTAGACCTTCGTCTTTTCTTATCTCGTCTAGAGCTCTGATTTTATCCAGCGCAGACGGTATGAACTTCTGTCCGCCGAATCCCGGGTTAACCGACATTATGAGCACCATGTCCACATCCTCAAGAACGTAATCCAGGGTCGCCAGCGTAGTCGCCGGATTGATGGACACGCCCGCCTTGGCTCCCAGCGACTTGATGTGCTGAATCGTTCTGTTCAGGTGAGTGCACGCCTCCTGATGGACTGTTATGTACTCCGTGTTCGGCGTCATGAAATCCTCCAGAAACGCGTCCGGATTCTCAATCATGAGATGAACATCAAAAGGCAGTCCGGTCTTGCCGAGAAGGCTTTTCATCACTACCGGTCCGTATGTGATGTTAGGAACGAAGTGGCCGTCCATTACATCCACGTGGATGAGATCGGCGCCGCCTCTTTCGATGGCAGCCACTTCCTCGGCCAGCTTCGAGAAATCCGCTGACAGTATTGATGGTGCAAGCTTTTTCATTTTAAGATTTCCTCCATCTGTTCCTTGTATGATCTGTATCTGCTCGGATTTATCTTTCCTTCTTCCAGCGCCTGCTTCACCGCGCACTCCGGCTCCGCCAGGTGTCTGCAGTTATCGTAGCGGCACTTTCCTGCAAAAGCCCCGATCTCCGGATAGAGAAACTGCAGTTCCTCCTCATCCGCTTCAAGTATGTCGAAGGATGTGAACCCCGGTGTATCGAATATCATGGTGCCCGCGCCGTCCATTTCGAAGAGCTCGCTGTGCCGCGTGGTGTGTTTTCCTCTCTGGGACTTCTCGCTGATCTTGCCCGTCTCCATCGGCTTATCGGGATGCAGCCTGTTCAGGATGGTCGACTTGCCGACTCCCGAAGCTCCGGCCAGTGCAGCCTTCTTGCCCCTTATGAGTTCCTTGAGCTTTTCGAGGCCTTCGTCCATTCCCTCTCCCAGAAGCACTGTCGGGTAGAGGTCTCCGTAGATTTCCAGGAGCTCCTCCTGCTTGCCCTTAAGGTCGCACTTGTTTATGCAGAGAACGATATCCGTTCCCGCCTTCTCCGCCATGACGAGAAACCTGTCTATGGTCTGTAGAACAGGCGCGGGCTTCTTGGCCGCCGTAACTACGACAAAGCAGTCCACGTTCGCCACGAAAGGTCTCACAAAACAGTTCTTCCGCGGAAGTATCTCCGTCACCAGAGTGTTGTCCTCCTCCGCTCCTATTTCAAAGCGGACCTCATCTCCAACGGCGGGTTTTATCCCCTGCTCCTTGAAGATTCCTCTGGCTCTGCATCTGTATACTGTTTCGCCGGATTTCACATAATAAAATCCGGCGATTCCTTTAATTATTGTTCCTCTCATTTAGTTACCATCAGCCGGTCCGTCCAGTTCCGGTTCCGTAGGCGCCGGCGCGGCCGTTGTAGTGGTGGTGGTAGTAGGCGCAGGTCCCTTGCTCACTCTCAGCTTGACGGAGGACTTCTTGTCAACCATTGCTCCCGCGTCGTACTGCTGCCACATTACCTCGCCCTCAGCGTAGGATGAACTGTAATCGTAGCTTACCTTGCCTGCTGAGAGTCCTGCCGCGGCCAGTTCGCCCTGAGCCTCTGACAGAGACTTGCCGACCAGATAAGGTACTGTTGCCTTTGCCTTGGATCCGTCACTGACTACTACGTCGATGGCGGTTCCCTTCTCTACTTCGGAGCCTGCCTTAGGGTTCTGGCTGAGAACCGTTCCTTCAGGCTGGTCGCTCGACTTGGTCGTCACCGCGCCCAGCTTGAATCCTGCCGCCTCCAGATACTCTGAAAGATCATCCTTCATCTTGCCCGTCAGGTCAGGAACACTTCCGTCGCCGAGGCCTTTGCTTATGTTGACCGTGACGGTGCTGCCTGTCTTGATGGTCTGGCCGGGCTCAGGAGTCTGGGATACGATGAGGCCCTTGTCCACCTCGTCGCTTATGACCTCTTCACCTTCCTTGACCTTGATGTCCATCTGCTCAGCCATGTCCTGAGCCTGCTGCATCGTCATGCCCTTGAAGTCAGGCGCCTCGATCTCCTCGCCTCCGATAAAGTGGAGCACCGCGATGAGGGCCAGAATGACCGCCGCAGCGATAGCCGCGATCAGTATTATTCTCTTGTTGTTCTTCTTGTTCTTTTCTTTCTTCTTGCGTCCTTCAGGCTCTTCGTACTCTTCGTCCTCTCCGCTGTCGTAATCCGTAACAGCTACAGGACCCTTGCCCTTCTGAGGACGGATTCTCGTCGTCTCTCTGCCTGTGCCGGATCCCATGAGAACTGAGTTGCCGACGACGCTGCCCACAAACTCAAGATTGTTCAGGGCCTCGATGAGGTCGTCCGCCGACGCGTATCTGTTGACAGGATACTTGTCGCAGCACTTCATGATGATGTGCTCGAGTGCAGGCGGCACGCCGTCCACAAGCTGTGACGGCGGCGTCATCTCGCTGTTTATATGCTGAAGAGCTATGTTCACAGGATTGTCTCCGTCGAACGGAACCTGTCCCGTGAGCATCTCGTACATTACGATACCCAGTGAATATATGTCCGACTTCTCGTCGACGTATCCGCCTCTCGCCTGCTCCGGTGAGAAGTAGTGAACGGATCCGACTATGCCGTCGGTGTTGTCGACTATCGTCGCCGCGTTTACTGCCTTTGCGATACCGAAGTCCGTGATCTTCGCCGTGCCGTTAGGCGTTATCATTACGTTGTGAGGCTTGACGTCTCTGTGAATGATGTGGTTCTTGTGCGCAAAGGCAAGAGCCGACGCTATCTGTTTCGAAAGCGCGATCACCTTCGGGTATGCCATCGGTCCCTGCTCGCGTATGTAGTCGCTGAGAGCGCGTCCTTCGATGAGCTCCATGACTATGTAATGTATGTTGCCTTCCCGACCTACGTCGTAGATGTTTACGATGTTCGGATGGCTCATGCTGGCGGCGTTCTGGGACTCTCTCCTGAAGCTCTCGATGAACTTCTGGTCGCTGATGAACTCAGGCTTGAGAATCTTGATTGCCACAAATCTATTGAGGAGACGGTCCTTGGCCTTGTAGACCACGGACATTCCGCCCTCGCCTACTCTCTCGAACAGTTCATATCTGTTTGCGAGTACTTTGCTCATAACTTCCTCCTAAAATCAAACCCTGATGCAGATTACCGTGATGTTGTCCCTGCCGCCGGCGAGTATCGCCTCGTCGACAAAGTCGGCGCACAGGTCGTTCATCTTGGTTTCATTCTCGTAAGCGTCCTTGAGAAGCTCAGTCATTCTGTCTTCTCCGACCTCTCCGTAAAGCCCGTCTGAGCAGAGGATCATTATGTCTCCCCTCTCCAGAGCGACCTTGTAGAAGTCCGGTTCCGCCTGAGGTTCTGCGCCAAGAGCTTTGGTTATGACATTCTTCTGACTGTGGCTCTCGGCTTCTCTTTCGGTGATTATTCCTTTATCGATAAGCTCATTAACATAGGTGTGATCCTTGGTTATGCGCTTAAGTCTGCCATTTCTGAACAGATACGCTCTGCTGTCGCCTATGTTTGTCACATATGCGCTGCCGTCGCGTATGTACGTCATGACCAGCGTTGTGGCCATGCCTCTGTAATTGAGGTTCTCCTGATTCATTTCGTAGACATCGCTGTTCGCCGCGTCCACAGCCTCCGTGAAGAATCCGAAGATTTCTTCGGGTGTCTTCAGGCTCTTGAGATCGCCGGCCTTGACAAAAGAGGCCAGTGATTCGACTGCTGTGCTGCTGGCTATTTCACCGGAGTTGTTTCCTCCGACACCGTCAGCAACGATGTAGACGTCCTGATTCGGGATGAGAAAGCACGCGTCTTCGTTGTTCTTTCTTACTACTCCTCTGTTGCACTTGAATCCTATTTGCAGCATTGGCTTTTTGTTCTCCCTGTCTGTGATAACTGTTTATTCTAGGTCTGCTACTCCATGAGCTCGTCACGTTTCATGACGCAGATGAAGAATCCGTCCGTACCGTTTACGTTCGGCAGAAGAAGGATTCTGTCCACCTTCTCAAAATCTCTGTTTCTCTTCAGGAACTCGTCGATTACCATCTCGTTTTCCTGAGGGTTGATGGTGCATGTGCTGTATACCAGCGTTCCGCCCGGCTTGACATATGAAGCTGACGCGGAAAGAATCGCCTCCTGCTTCTTAGGCAGCAGCATGAGTTCGTCTGACTCTTCCTTGTACTTGATCTCAGGCTTTCTCCTGATGACTCCAAGTCCTGAACAAGGAGCGTCGACCAGCACTCTGTCCGCTCTCTTCACCATGGTCGAGTCTACTCTCGTAGCGTCCCATGATCTCGTCTCGATGTTTGTGATTCCGAGTCTCTTGGCTTCCTTGTCGACTATGTCCAGCTTTCTGCGGTATATGTCGGACGCGATGATTTTGCCTGTGTTGTTCATTCTCTCGGCAATGGCCGTAGTCTTGCCGCCAGGCGCCGCGCAGACGTCCATTACCAGGTCGCCCTGCTTTACTCCGATCTTCTCCGATACGAGCATTGAGCTCTCATCCTGCGGAGTGAAGAGGCCGTACTTGTAGAGATCGGAATCGAGGAGCTTGCTGCCCTTGACGTTCAGAGCGTTCTGGCAGAGCTTGCCGTCCTCGGCTTCGAATCCTCTCTCCTTGAGAACCTTCTTCAGGTCGTCCTTTCTGATCTTCAGCCAGTTGGCTCTGACTGTCATCGGAGGAGTCTCGTTTCCTGCGGCCAGCAGTTTCTCAACAAAAGGCTTGTCATAGTAATTGAGCCACAGCTCGATGATCCAAGGCGCGTATGAGTACTTGATCGAGAGATGTCTGATCTCGTCCTCATCCCTTGCCGGAAGGGTCATGTAAATCTTCTTGTTCTGGTACTCTCTGAGTACGCCGTTGATGAGGCCCGCCCTGCCTTTGCAGTATTTCTTGGCCAGTTCAACGCACTCGTTTATCGCTGCGTACTCAGGAACGCTGTCCATGTATCCCAGCTGGTAAACGCCCATGCGGAGAATTGTGATCTCCGGCATTCTGAGGCTGTCGATTCCCTCGCTGAGAAGCTGGTCGATGAAGTAGTCCAGAGTAATCTTTCTCTCCAGAACTCCATATGTGAGCTCTCTTACAAAGGCAGGATTGCCCGGTTTGTTCACTGCTATTTTGTGATTCAGGGCAATGTTCGAATAAGCCTTCTTTGATTCTACGTCAATTAGTGTCTGATAAGCTGTCTTGCGATTGTTATCCATTAGCTTCTGTTCCCCCTTATGAGAAAGATTCTTATGAGCATTACCAGAGACACCGACAAGGCGGCGACATAAGTCATTCCCGCTGCCTTCAGCACCTTCTCCGCGCCTCTGACTTCATTACCTTCGACTATATTTAATTCGGTGAGCTGCTGCAATGCACGTTTGCTGGCGTCGAATTCCACAGGAAGTGTTACCGTGTGGAAGAGGACGACCACGACGAACATTATCACGCCGATGTTGAATATGGAACCGCCTATCGCCTGACCCATGCAGACGAGGATGATTCCGACCATGATAACCGGCATGGATATCGCCGACACAATGTTAACGGCCGGCACCATCGCTATCCTGAGCTTCAGGAACGCGTAGTTGGTCCCGTCCTGCATTGCGTGTCCCGATTCATGAGCGGCGACCGCAACTGAAGCGACCGATGAACTGCCGTAGGTGCCCTCTGAAAGGTGCATCACATCCTTCGTCGGATCGTAGTTGTCGGTGAGGTTTCCCTGAACGACCTCAATAGGCACGTGCTCCATGCCGTTCCTGTCGAGGATTATTCTGGCGACCTGTCCGCCCGTAATGTTTCTTCTGGTCGGCACACGCGAATACGTAGCGTAGGTGCTCTGCACCTTGCGCTGTGCGTACACGGTGAATATTATTGCCGGTATCAGAATTATGAATGTGGGATCGAATCCATAAAACATCAAACCACCTCAAACTATAGTTTACCTCATAACAGTGCCGATTTCAATTAAATTGCCCCTTAAATAGTCGCCTGTATTCATGCGTTTTTTGCCCGGCGCCTGAATCTGGGTTACTCTCAGCAGCCGTCCTCCGGCGGATATGTCCAGGCCCTCTTTGCCTGCGGCCACCACCGTGCCAGCGGGCGCGTCGGTACTGTCTTCGAGAGCCTGCGCTCTCCAGAGTTTATATGTCTTTCCGTTCATCTCAGCGAAGGTTCCCGGCCACGGGTCGTACGCCCTCATCCTGCGCTCCAGTTCCTCTGGGGTCATGCTGAAATTCAGGTGTCCGTCCTCCTTTGATATCATCGGGGCGTATGTTGAAAGCGAGTCATCCTGCTTCTCCGCCTTCGCAAGGGCTCCCTCTATGTCTTCGAGAGTTTCGACAAGAAGCCTTCCGCCTAGAACAGACAGCTCGTCGTGGAGCTCTCCGCAGGTCTTTCCGTAGGCGGTTGTTGCTGCCTTTGCAAGCATGTCGCCCGTATCGAGGCCCTCGTCCATGTGCATTATCGTTACGCCGGTTTCCTCATCGCCGGCTATGATCGCAGCCTGGATCGGCGCCGCTCCTCTGAACCTCGGAAGCAGGGAGCCGTGAATGTTCAGACAGCCGTACTTCGGGATGTCCAGGATGTGCTTCGGCAGGATCTTTCCGTACGCCGAAACTATCGCCGCGTCCGGCTCGGCCTCTTTAAGAATCTGCGCGAACTCCTCGTTGCGTCTGATTTTCTCTGGCTGCAGCACAGGTATTCCCAGTTCGACGGCCTTCTCCTTGACCGGTGAGAAGCGGACTTTCTTTCCCCTGTCTCTCACCCTGTCAGGCTGCGTTACCGCGTATATGATTTCATGTCCCGCCTTCGTCAGCATCTCCATGGGAGGTACGGCGAAGTCCGGGGTGCCCATGTATATCAGTCTCATTAGCTCTTCCTCTTGTCAGTCCCTGTCTTCCTGCTGCTACTGTGCGTCTTCCTCGGCCGCTTCGGCCTCTTCGGCAGTGAACATCTCCGTTGCCTTGTCCGTATAAAGTATCCCTTCGAGATGATCGAACTCGTGGCACATTACCACGGCGTCGAACCCTTCAAAAGTGAACTCCTTTTCCTTGCCGTATCTGTCCTTGCCCTTTATGACAATCTTCTCAGGTCTGGTGACCGTTCCGACGTATCCCGGAACGGAAAGGCATCCTTCTGTGCCTTCCTGCTCACCTTCGAGTGAGATCATCTCCGGATCTACGAAGTAATATACTCTCTCCGGTTCAGGCTCGGCCACGAACATCCTCCTCATTATTCCGACCTGCGGTGCCGCGAGTCCCACGCCGTTGGCGTCTCTCATGGTCTCCACCATGTCGTCGAGTATCATCTGGATGCGCGGTGTTACCTCGCCCACCGGTCTGCATGTCTTTCTCAAGATAGGGTCTTCATCAGTTACGATATTTCTCAGTGCCATTATGTTGTTCCTCTCTGTGTTATGTGAAACTGTACGGATTGATATCCACTACAGCTATGTAGTCCTGCTTTTTTCTGCGGGCCTCTTCGGTCTCTTCGGCCCTGACTTTGTAAACCACCCTCGAGTACTGGTGCCGTTTGCCCTTCGGGCACTTTATGACCAGCGAGTATCTGTAGGTGTCGCGGATCTTGCTCATGTACGCTTCCTGAGGAGTAAAGAGATTTCCTCTGTCTTCCTCCGGCAGCAGTTCTCCTATCCGCCGGTGCCACTTCTCCGCTCCTGCCAAGGCTGCCTCCGGCTTTTCGGATGTGAACATGATCTGAAAGATGTCGCTGTACGGCGGGTACATCATGAACTTTCTGAACTTGTCCTCGGCCTCGTAGAAGTGGGCGTAATCGTGCTCGGCCGCCATCTGCACCGCATAGTGCTCCGGACTGTAAGTCTGGATTATGACCAGGCCTTCGTCGCTGCCTCTTCCGGCCCTTCCCGCCGCCTGGGTGATCAGCTGGAAAGCCCTCTCCGGCGATCTGAAGTCCGGTATGTTCAGCGTCACGTCCGCCGATATTATTCCGACCAGTCCGACGTTCTTGAAGTCCAGTCCCTTGGCGATGAGCTGAGTGCCGATGAGAATATCGGTGCCGCCCTTTTCAAAGCTCTTGAGCTTCTTCTTCAGCTCGCCCTTTTTCTTAACCGAATCCAGGTCGAGTCTGTCCACCGTGTTCTCCGGAAAGAGCTTCCTGATCGTCTCCTCAATCTTCTCCGTTCCGCTGCCGAAGTATCTGACGTATTCGCTTCCGCATTCAGGACACTTATCAGGAGCCGCTTCCTCGTGTCCGCAGTAGTGGCAAACCAGCTTGCCACTGCTGCCTTTGCCTGAGGCGCGTCCCTTGTGATAGGTCAGCGACAGTCCGCACGTCGGGCACTTGGCCACGTATCCGCATTCCCTGCACGAGACAAATGTCGAGTACCCTCTCCTGTTGAGAAAGAGCATTACCTGTTTGCCTGCGTCTAGCTGCCGCTTCATCTCGTCCGCCAGTCTGCGGCTTATGACGGATCTGTTGCCTTCCTTCATCTCGCCGCGCATGTCGACGATTTCAGTCTTCGGAAGGCTTACCTCGTTGTATCTCTTGGTCAGCTCAATGAGCCTGTAGATCCCTTCTTTCGCGCGGCTGTACGTCACAACCGAAGGCGTGGCGCTTCCAAGTATCAGGACGCCGTTTGAGTCTTTGTCCTGGAGTCTCTTGATCGCCACTTCCACAGTGTCGTACTTCGGCGTGAAGTCGGATTTGTACGTTGATTCGTGCTCCTCATCGACCACCATGAGTCCCAGGTTTTCTACAGGCGCAAAGGCAGCCGACCTGGCTCCTATCACTATCCTTGTATCCCCTTCGCGAATCTTCTTCCACTGGTCGTAGCGCTCGCCCGCGGAAAGCTTCGAGTGGAGAACCGCCACGGAATCCTCGCCGAAGTTGCCGAGAAATCTCTCGATGATCTGGCCTGTCAGGGAAATCTCCGGAACCAGGATTATGACTCCTCTCCCTTCATCCAGCGCCTTCCTGGCCGCTCTTATGTATATCTCAGTCTTGCCGCTTCCCGTCACTCCGTGAATCAGAAAGCGCTCATTCTTTCTGCCTTCAATGGCTTCGTCTATCTGTCTGACGGCTTCTTCCTGCTCATCTGTCAGCGCCTCGACAGGCTCCGCGTATCCGCGCTCGCCGGCCAGGGAATTCTGCTTCTCCCGGCGCACCGCCGCGCTGCCTGCAGGTGTGAAGCATCTGATGGCGTCGATGTATCTGCAAAGGTATCTGCCCCTCATCCAAAGGGCGCTCCTCACCATCTCCTCCGTCAGCGAAACCTCGCTGTCGACGCTTTCGACTGAGCGGAGTTTGTCCAGCACTTTTTCGTCTATGTCCGAAGCGTCGTCCTTAACCGCGACAACATATCCCTCCCTCGGGTTTTTGCTTCTCGCAAAAGGCACGTATACTTTGCTTCCGACTTTCACCGAATCGTCTTCGCACTTGTAGGTGAAAAAACTGTCAGTGCTGTTGCTTTTGTTGTCGATAACTACATCTACGTATTTCATCACATGAGCGTCCTGCTTCCGGACTGCCGGCTACAGCAGGAAGATGTCGTTCTCCTCGCACTCCCTGATCATGTCAGCCGGCCAGATCGCCGCCTGAACCTCTCCGATGTGAGCCTTTCTCAGGAAGTACATGCAAAGTCTGGACTGGCCGATTCCTCCGCCTATTGAGTAAGGCAGCTCGCAGTTCAGGATCTTCTTGTGGAAGTCCAGCTCCGCTCTCTCGGTCGCGCCCGCTATCTCAAGCTGACGGGCCATCGCCTCTTCGTCAACTCTTATGCCCATGGATGAAATCTCAAATGAGCACTGGAGTATGTCGTTCCACAGGAGTATGTCGCCGTTGAGTTCCCAGTCGTCGTAGTCAGGAGCTCTGCCGTCGTGAGGCTTTCCTGACTTCAACGCGCCGCCTATTTTTTCGACAAAGACCGCTCTCTTCTCTTTGCAGATGGCGTCTTCTCTTGCCTTTGCATCGAGATCCGGATACATGTCCTCGAGCTCCTGGGATGTAATGAAGAAAATCTCGTTAGGCAGATCTGTCTTCAGCTCGTTGTAGTGTCTGTTTACAAAGTCGTTCAGGTTCTTGAGAGCGTTGTAAAGCTTGACTACTACTTCGTGGAGATACTCAGTAGTTCTGTCTTCCTTGTTGATTGCCTTCTCCCAGTCCCACTGGTCGACGTATATGGAGTGGAGGTTGTCCAGCTCCTCGTCTCTTCTTATTGCGTTCATGTCTGTGTAAAGCCCTGTGCCCGGCTTGAAGTTGTATCTGCCGAGGGCCATTCTCTTCCACTTCGCCAGCGACTGGACGATTTCCACTTCCTTCTCGCCCATGTCCTTTACCGTAAAGCTGACTGTTCTCTCAACGCCGTTAAGGTTGTCGTTGAGGCCTGTCTCCGGCGCGACGAAAAGAGGCGCCGAAACTCTCCTGAGCTTCAGTCCGTAAGCCAGCTCCTGCTGGAAGAAGTCCTTGATCTTCTTGATCGCCCTCTGGCTTTCCATGTAGTCGATCTCGGGTGTGTACCCCTTCGGGATAATTAGTTTTGACATGTTGTCCTCCTGTATATGTTAATGATCTTTTTTAACAGTTTTGTGTTACCGCTCGCTGAACTTGCAGCCGCAGTAGTTCTGTCTGTACAGTCCGTACTTCCTCGACAGCTCGATGGATCTCTTGAAGCCGTCCTGCTTCTTGAAATCTCTGTCCAGGAAACCTATTCTGTAGCGGCCCGCAATGTCCTTTCCTATCGCGGAAATGATCTCGTAATTCTTGTGCGGGCTGACCGTGAGCGTCGTTCCGAACAG